>CAYZKM010000304.1:0-6261 GCA_964478525.1 uncultured Bifidobacterium sp. | reverse complement strand
TCCGGCTGACCGTAACCGGTCAGCGCGCGCTATCTCGTTGTTTGATCGCATGATCACGCTGCCACGATTCCGCTCAGCGTGATCATGCTCTAACGCCCCCCCGTCGTCCGCAAGGCCGGTGCCCGGTCCAGCACGAACCCGCCGCGTTCGCTGGCGATGGCGCACACCGCGTCCCGCCCCGGCGCGGCCGCGGACAGCACCAGCCGGTTCACGCCGATCCGCAGCGCCGCCATCGCCTGGCCCGCGCTGTCGGCGCAGTCCAGCACATCCGGTGCGTCCACATCCGGCCTTTCGGCGCGCGCCTGCGTCACCAGCAGCTGCCACCACAGGCAACCCGCATACAGCGCCGCACCGGGCGCTGACAGCAGGGTCACCGGCCGGCCCTCGGCCAATGCCGCGCGGGCGTCGGCCAGGCCGTGCACGATCACTGCCGGCGGCAGGGCCGTTCCATCGTGTGGCATTCCAGGCCTGTTCATCGATGGTAAACTAGCCGAGCATGCTTGACGTTCAAGCGGTTGACCGGGTTCAGTCGAGACGGCATCAGATCGCTGCAACCACAGGGGCCGCAATGGCGGACGAATCCGACGATCCGGAAATGGCGATGGAACGGCTGGAAGCCGCTCTGGAACGCATTGCTCGGCTTGCCACGCAATCGCAATCCGCCATGCCCGGCCAGGATGGCAACACCGGCCAGACCGCCGCCAGGCAGGTCGCGGACGGCCTCGATACGTTGATCGGCAGATTGCGCGCCGCCATCGGCGGCAAGCCGGACTGAATGGGAAAGGGACGCGCGCATGGCGCAGGTGACGGTCCGCATCAACGGATATGCCTACACGATCGGCTGCAATGACGGAGAGGAACAGCACCTTCTCGCCATGGCGAACGAGGTCGAGAAGCGGATCGACAGCATCAAGGCGGCGGCGGGGCAAAGCGGCGAGGCCAGGATGCTGGTCATGGCCGGGCTGCTGATGGCCGACGATCTGTTCGAGACGCGCAAGCGCCTGGCCGAGCTGGAGTCGGGATCCGAGGCGGCGGTGCCGGCGCGGATCGGGCGGCGCATCAGCAAGGTGGCAAAGCGCGCGGAAGACATTGCCGAAGACCTCGACCATCCCTAAATTGCGTTGGCGGGGCTGCCCGGTGCGTCAGGCAAGTCATCCCCTGGGCCAGTAAGCAACTCCCTCGGGAGCTGGCTCTGTCGGGATCCTGGTCTCGGTATCCGGCACCCACCTGCACACGCAGGCTCTGGGAGGATGCAACGCCAACGGCCATGGCGGCTCCGCACTTTTCCTCTGCATTGGACGATGCCAAGCGCCAGGCGCGCCAGCAGGCGGTGCTGGCGCGGGCGGGGCATGACGCCGCCGCCTGCGGGCGTGCGCTGGGGGCGTGGTTGATGGCCGCGCTGCCGCCGGCGCCCGGTGCCGTGGTGTCGGGGTTCTGGCCGCTGGGCGAGGAGATCGACATCCGCGCCGTGCTGGCCGGGCTGCATGAACGCGGGCACCGCGTCGCCCTGCCGGTGACGCCGCGGCGGGGGCTGCCGCTGATGTTCCGCCTGTGGCGCCCTGGCGATGCGATGCAACCCGAACGCTTCGGCACCATGCGCCCCGCCGGGCCACAGGTCGTGCCGGACTATCTGCTGGTGCCGCTGCTGGCCTTCGACCGGCGCTGCCATCGCCTGGGCTATGGCGGCGGGTTCTATGACCGCACGCTGGCCGGATTGCCGGGGGCTGTCGCGGTCGGCTGCGCCTATGCCGCACAGCAGGTGGACGCGGTGCCGGTGGGGCCTTACGACATCCCGCTACACGCCGTCGCGACCGAACGCGGCGTGATTTTCCGCGAGGCTGATTGAATGCGCATTCTGTTTCTGGGCGATCTGGTCGGACGGACGGGCCGCGACAGCGTGGAGGCCGCGATTCCCGGGCTGCGGCAGCGCCTGAAGCTGGACCTGGTGATCGTGAACGCCGAGAACGCGTCCCACGGGTTCGGCCTGGCCCCCGACATGGCGCGCGCGCTGTTCGCCGCCGGGGCGGACGTGATCACACTGGGCAACCACGCGTGGGACCGCAAGGAGATCATCCCCTATATCGCCGAGACGCCGCGCCTGCTGCGCCCGATGAATTATCCGGCGGGGACGCCCGGGGCCGGCTCGACGGTGGTGGAACTGGCGGATGGGCGCAAGGTGCTGGTCGGGCAAGCGATGGGCCGGCTGTTCATGGACCCGCTGGACTGCCCATTCCGCGGCACGGCGGACCTGCTGTCGCGCTATCGGCTGGGAACGACGGTGAATGCCATCGTCCTCGATTTCCACGGCGAGGCCACCAGCGAGAAGATGGCGTTCGCCCATGTGTTCGACGGGCAGGTGTCGATGGTGGTGGGCACGCATACGCATTGCCCCTCGGCCGATGCGCAGGTGCTGCCGGGCGGGACGGCGTTCCAGTCGGATGCCGGGATGTGCGGGGATTATGACAGTGTGATCGGCATGGCGAAGGACGGCGCGGCGCTGCGGTTCTGGAGGAAGATGCCGGGCGAGCGGCTTGCCCCGGCCGAGGGGGAGGCGACGATCTGCGGGGTGTTCCTGGAGACCAATGACGCGACGGGCCTGGCGCGGCGGGTGGAACCGGTGAGGATAGGCGGCCGCCTGTCCCAGGCGATGCCGGTGGCCTGACAGGGGCGGCTGCCCCCGGAACTAGAGCATGATCACGCTGAGCGGAATCGTGGCAGCGGGTGAATCATGCGATCAAACAATAGGATAGCGCGCGCTGACCGTTTACGGTCAGCCGGAAAGCGCGCTAGCTGCTGTAGTCAGGCTCTTCCCGATCCAGCACGCGCCGCCAGGCGTTCAGGTGCAGGCGGGCATCTATCTTCTGCCCCCACGGGCCCTGCCAGTTCCGCCGCTGGCTCTGCGGCAGGGCACGCAGCGCCCGGCCCGTCGACATCGCCGTCACCTGGTACATCGCCGTCCGCTCGGCGATGAAGCATTCGTCGAACGCGTCCTCGATCGTCGGGCCGACCACGGTCACGCCGTGCCCGCCCATCAGCAGGATCGATTTCCCGCCCAGCGCGGCGGCCAGGCGGTCGCCTTCGGCGTGGCTGTCCGCGGGCGCGACCCCGTCATGGTCGACCGCCAGGCGGTCGTTCAGCAGCAAATTGTTGTGGTGCGACAGCGTCAGCTCCGGCTCCTCCAGCATCGAAAGCGCGGTCAGGTATTGCGGATGCACATGCACCACGCAGATCGCGGCCGGGTTCTGCAGATGGATGCGGGCGTGGATATGGAACGCGACCTTGCGCAATTCCCCCGTGCCACGCAGCACATTTCCGTCCAGGTCGCACACGATCAGCGAACTCGCCGTCAGCTCCTGGAACAGATAGCCGCGCGGGTTGATCAGGAAGGTCGGCGTCTGGCCGGGGCTTTTGTTCGGCAGCATCAACGAGTTGTGGTTGCCGATCTGCTCGTTCCAGCCAAGCCGGGCGCTGACGCGGAAGACGGCGGCCATGTCGCAGCGCAGGCGCCATTCCTCCTCCTCGGCAGCCGAGGAACTCCGGGATTGCATCAGCGCGACCATGGCGAACTCCGATCAGGGCGGGATGCGCCGGATCGTGCCGAAGCCGTCGATGTCTGCCAAGGGGACGTCCAAGGGGGACGCCAATGGGGGCCGCGCTTCAGGCCGGAACCATCAGGTCGCCGAGTTTCTCGATCAGGTACTCCATGTCGGTGGCGTCGGGTGTCGCCTCCACCTGCGTCAACACGCGTGTGATGACGCGGGAGCGGAAACGTTCCAGATCGCGCGGCTGGCCGTCGAAGCCGGTGTCGTCGACCGCATGCACCGCGGCCGAGACCATCGGCATCAGGCTGCCCGGCAGCCCGGCCTTGCGGCACAGCGATGCCAGGCCCGAGCGGCCGGGATCGTGGACCAGGATGCGCGCGTTCTCGACCGGCACATCGGCCATGGTGGCCATCGCCGCCTCGAAGAAGGCGATGTCGCCGGTGCAAAGCGCGCGCAGCACGACGGATGGGGTCAGCCGCCGGCTGTGGTGCATCTGGCGCACCATGCGCAGCAGGTTCGGTTCATCGGTGCCGGCGCTCAGGCGGATGATCGCGTCTTCTCGCCCGCGCATCACCAGGTCGGTCGCCATGGCGGGCGACAGGTCGTGATGCTGTACCAGGTGTTCCTGCAGCCGGCGCGACACCAGCACGGCCAGGCGTTCGGCCACCGTCATGGGCAGGGCGGCGCGCATGACCATGGTTTCCTTCACCACGGCGCTGTCGGCGAAGCGATCGACGGCTTTTTCCATGCTTTCCGTGCTGACCTCGGCGGTGGGGTTGGCCATCAGCGTGGCCACCGCGCGTTCGTCGGCATGGTCGACCAGGGCATCCGCGACCCGTTCCGACACGCCATGGCGCCCGGCGACGGCGTTCTGCTTGTCGGGTGTGCCGGCGCGCACCAGCTCGACCAGGTCGTCATCCGTCAGCACCAGGCAGTCCGACAGAACCGGCAGCGCCACGGCCTCGATATCGCGGGCCAGGCGCAGGGCGACGTCGTGCGGCATGGTGCGGGCCGAGCGGATGCTGTGGGCGAGGGCGGCGCGGACGGTGGTTTCGACGTCGCGGGCCAGCATCCGGACGATGTCCTGCGCCAGCGTCAGTTCGCCGGGCGCGAAATTCTCGGCCGTCATCTGTTCCCCCAGCCGTCCGGCCAGGTCGGCACGCAGATCGGCCGAGGGTGTGGCGAGCAGCCGTGAGACGTCTTCGGGGGTGAGCAGACCGGTCATGGCATACCTGCAATGGGTTGCGCTGGGGCGATCATGACCGGAACTGTTGAACGATCGGTTAATGGCGGGCGGAAGGGCAGGATAATCGTGACGTCACCCGCCTTCGCGCCGGCAAACGCCGCTACCGCGCGCGATGCAGCGCGGCCGCGATCACCGGGGCCGCGGCAGCCGACATCTGGCGGCCCTGGTGGCCCACGCCCGGCACGTCGATCACGCGCCAGGCGCAGCTGGTGCCCAGCGCCGCGGCCGCGTCCCGCCCCAGGCGGACATAGTTGTGCGCCCGCTCGTACCGCGTCGCGCCCTGCCGGTTCGACCGCGGGCCCTTGGGGAAGAACCTGCCGGTCGTCCTGGTATCCTCGGTGCCCGCCATCACCGTGATCGGAAAGCCCAGCAACGCGCGCAGATGATCGGGCGCGACCTCGGTCTGGCCCAGGCCGAACGGCCAGGGGGTCTCCAGGTCCGGCATCGCATAGGTGCCGGCATTGGCGCTGACGGCGACGGCCACGCGGTCGCGATAGCCGAACGACAGCATCCGGTGCACGAACTGCCCGCCGGCCGAGTGGCCGAACAGCCCGTACTGCTGGCGTGTGGTGACGCCCTGGGCGCGCAGCGCGTCGAACAGGCGGGGGATGATGCCGAAGGTCCAGGCATCGCGCGGGTTCGGCGTGCCGTCGGCGGTGTGCAGGTTGCCGAAATTGTACCAGAGATATTCGGGGAAGGTCGCTTCCGGGAATTCGACCGAGATCGCCAGGATGCCGGCGTCATCAACCAGCCCGGCCCAGTAGTCGCGATAGTCCTGCCCGTTGCGGGCGACGCCATGGTGGACGAACAGCACCGGCGTGGCGGCGTCGCAGCGGCGCGGGCGCGCGGCGTGCAGCAGCACGGTGCGATCCGGGAAGGCCGCATCGTGATAGGGCAGGGCGGTGGCGCCCGCATGCGCGGTCAGGGCAGAGAGATCGGTCATGGGCTGATGAACCGTATACCAGGAAACGGCATGGGCCGGCCACGACCGGCCCATGCTGCTCGCTTTCAGCCCGCCTTCGCGAGCGCCCGCCTGGTCACCACGCCCACCAGGTGCGCGCGATACTCGCTGCTGGCGTGGATGTCGTTGTTCATCTCGTCCGCCGGCGTCGTCACGCCCGCGATCGCCCCGGCCGAGAAGTTCGACGCCAGCGCCGCTTCCATCTCCGCATGGCGGAACACGCCACCCTGTCCGGCACCGGTCACCGCCACCCGCGTCCCGGCCGGGCCCTGGGCGACGAACACGCCGACGATGGCATAGCGCGAGGCCGGGTTGCGGAACTTCTCATAGGCCGCCTTCGCCGGTACCGGGAACTCGATCGCGGTGATCACCTCGTTCTGTTCCAGGGCGGTGCTGAACATGCCCTGGAAATACTCGTCGGCGGGGATCGAGCGGCGATCGGTCTTGATCGTCGCCCCCAGCGCCAGCACCGCCGCCGGATAGTCGGCGGCCGGGTCGTTGTTGGCCAGGCT
>CAYZKM010000303.1:0-6276 GCA_964478525.1 uncultured Bifidobacterium sp. | reverse complement strand
CGCGATGGCCAGGATGCCGGCCAGCGGGCCGATGCCGAACGTCCAGACCAGGATCAGCGCATAGACCAGGTCGGGCACGGATCGGAACAGTTCCAGCCAGCGGCGGCAGATCCGGTAGACGATGCGGTTGGGGGCCAGGTTCTCGGTCGCCGGAAAGCAGAACACCAGCGCCCCGACCGCCCCGACCGCCGTCGCCAGCGCGGCCATCTGGCTGGTTTCAAACAGCAGCCACAGCCACGAATCCAGGCGGTACATCCAGTACGCGACCGACCCCTCGACCTTGGTGCCGTCGAACAGCACCCCCCAGCGCAGGTCTGGGATCAGGCGCGCAAAATACGCACCCGCCCGCGGCAGCCCCTCCAGCAGGGCGCGTGGCGAGACATCGGACACGATGGCCGAGACCACCAGGCACACGCCCAGCACGCCGCCGACGCCCAGCCCGGCCAGAACATGCCGTCGCCGGCGCGCCCGGAACGCGGCCTGCTGGATCGCGATGGCGGCGGTCATGCGCTAGCGCGCTTTCCGGCTGACCGTAACCGGTCAGCGCGCGCTATCTTATTGTTTGATCGCATGATCGACCCGCTGCCACGGTTCCGCTCAGCGTGATCATGCGCTAGCGGCGGCGGCGCTGCGCGGCCTCGTCCTTCAGCATGTCGATGAAGGGCTGGTAGTCCTGATGCGTGACCGGCACCCACCCCTTGCCCTTGCCCATGTCGACCTGGCGATAGATGGCGGGATGCGTCAGCGGCAGGGCCAGGTGGAAGGCCAGCATGTCATCCTGGAAGGCGGCGGGGGTGCTTTTGCGCACCGTCAGCGGCCCGTTCAGCACCGGGCGCGAGGTCCAGATCACCCGCAGGTCCTTCATGTCCAGCATCTTCTTGTCGACCATCATCCGCAGCGCCCCGCGCGTATAGCCCTCGGCCGGATCGCCCTGGCCGGACGTCCAGGCCACCCCGGCATCGTACTGCCTGTTCAGCACGGCGATGACCGCCTGCTCGTGCCCGCCCGCGAAACCGGTGCGGGCGAAATACTTCCCCGGCTCCGGGTCGATGCCCATCGCGCGGAACTCCGACCGCGGCAGCAGATAGCCCGACGCGCTGTTCGGGTCGGACCAGGCCAGCGCCTTGCCCTTCA
This sequence comes from uncultured Bifidobacterium sp., assembly GCA_964478525.1. GTDB lineage: Bacteria > Pseudomonadota > Alphaproteobacteria > Acetobacterales > Acetobacteraceae > Rhodopila. The sequence continues at coordinate 5,142 of CAYZKM010000303.1, read as the reverse complement.
TGTCGGCCAGCGAGGTGATGCCGCTGTCGGCCCGGGTGTACATCATCGCGACATAGGACGTGCTGCCATCCTGTTCCTGCGTGACGGACAGCGGGCGGACATCCCCGTTGCTTTCCAGCCAGGCACCGGCATAGGCGGCCGGGCTCATGTAGGCGATCTCCAGCTGCTTTGCCGCGAAGGCCTGGATCACGCCGGAATAGTCGGCCGCGACCATCAGCTTGACCGGCACGGCAAAGGTCGCCTCCAGCAGCTTCTTGTAGTCGTCGACACGGGCCAGGCGGTCGGCATCATTCTCTCCGCCCAGCAGCCCCATCCGGATGACCGGGACCTGCTCGGCCCAGGCCCGCTTGCCGGACGCGGGCATCTGCTGCGCCCGCGCGATGGCGGGGACGAGGGCGGCGGACAGGCCGGACAGGGCGAGGCGTCGGGTGATCATGCGGCAGGCTCCTTCACATCGCAGCATAGCCTGCCGCCGGTCCCATGCTAACCTGTGCCATCGAAGAAGCGGAGGCTGTCCATGCTGTATTACGATTCCATCGGTCCGAACCCCAAGGTCGTGCGCATGTTCATGGCCGAACGGGGGATTCCCGCCATCCCGACCGAGGTGGTGGACATCCGGGCCGGCGACAACCGCAAGGAACCATTCCTGTCGAAGAACCCGGCGGGACAGTGCCCGGCGCTGGCCCTGGACAACGGCACCGTCCTGGCCGAGATCACCGCGATCTGCGAATACCTCGACGAGATCGGTCCCGCCGGCCGGACCCTGGTCGGTGCGACGCCCGAGGAACGCGCCGAGACCCGGATGTGGGTCCGCCGGCTGGACCTGAACATCCTGGAACCGATGGGCAACGGGTTCCGCTTCGGCGAGGGGCTGAAGATGTTCCAGGACCGGATGCACTGCATCCCGCAGGCGGCGGACGATCTGAAGCAGACCGCGCAGGAGAAGCTGACCTGGCTGGACGGGCTGATGGCCGGGCGGACATACATCTGTGGGGAGCGGCTGACCCTGGCCGATATCCTGCTGTTCTGCTTCGTCGACTTCTTCGCCGCCATCAAGCAGCCGATCAACCCCGACAACAGGAACATCGTCGCCTGGCACGCGCGGATGAAAGCCCTGCCCAGCGCCGCGGCCTGACGCGCCACCCGCGTTCCCCGCCAGTCCGGCGGGGAACGCGATCAGGCGCGCGCCGCCATCCTGCCGCCGAAGACCTCAGACACCAGCACATCCCGCACCGTGTCCAGGTCCAGGCCATGGGTCTGGATCATGCCCGCGGTGTCGGCGACGACGGCGTCGACATCGGCCATCAGGGCCAGGCGCTTGTACAGGTCGGGGATGTGGATCCCCATGCTCTCGCCGATCAGTTCCATGAAGTTCAGCAGCTCGAACGAGACCTGCGGCTGGAACTGCACCAGCTCGCGATGGCAGCCATGGAAGATCGAGGCGAACGTGGTCACCCCCGCCGCGGCGGCCGCGGCGAATTCCTTCTGCCGCAGCTCGGCCTTGAACTTCGGCAGCACCGACAGATGGTTGGCCTGCGTGCTGACGACGGGCACATCCAGCGTCACCAGCTCCAGCCCCGGGATCGCGCCCAGCAGGGTCTTCACCGCCGCCATCACGCCAGGCAGCGCGGCGCGTTCCTGCAAGGCCACCCGCCTGCGCACGGGATGGACCAGCAGCGGGCGCAGATCATCCAGACGCGAGGCCAGGAATTCGGTGACCGGGTTCAGCGAGAACGGCATCTCTCCGGTCGATTGGGCATAGGCCGGCAGCGCGACCTCGCCGATCTGGATCTGGCAGCTTGGGCACCAGGACACGACCTGCGCCGCGCCCGGGCGGCTCAGCCGCTCGATCGTGTTGTAGCCGACACGTCCGGCGGTCCGCGCATCGCCCTGCTTGAACTGCTGGATGCCGCAGCAGGTGGAGGTGCCGCCGATGATTTCGTACGATACGTTCAGCGCATCCAGCACCTCCAGCACCAGAAGCGCGATGTGCGGCGTCTTGATGACGTTGCAGCCGGTGTAAAACACCAGATCGGGCGGCGTGCCGTATTCCTCGGGCGCGCGCAGCGGCGGGTTCAGCCGGTTCACCACCTCGGGCGGCAGCAGCAGGCGCGAGATGGTGCGCGTGCCCCGGCTCATGCTGTTGTAGTATTGGTTCGCGGCCTTGCGCACCACGGCCTCGCCCTGCTTCGCCTTGGACGCGACGCGGGCCATGTTGACCATGAAGCGGGGGTTGATGCCGTACTCGCAGGCCGGAATGCACCGGCCGCTGTTGGTGCATACCTGCGCCCACCGCTCGGCATCGGGCGTGCCGTCGCCGCCGGCCAGCAGATCGAGGATGCCCGTCGCCACCGCGACCGCATTCGCCTTGTCGATCCCGGCAGGTTCCGTCATCGGGCAGGCCTGCACACAGGCCCCGCATTTCGTGCAGGCGTCCAGGATATCATCGACCTGCGCCCGCAGCGCATCGACGAACGACAGCTGACCGGAGTCCGGCATGGGATGGCTCCCCCTTTTTCGGGCGGGAGCCTAGGCGCGATGCCGTCCCCCGCGCAACCAGGCTGCCCGGGGGACACCCATGCGTCAGCGGACGCTGATGGTCAGCTTCATCCGCGGGTGGATGCCGCAGCGCGCCAGGTACTCGCCGCGCTTGTCGACCATGATGTCGGTGTATTCGCCCGGCCGCTTGGTGCCCAGGTTCCGCGTGTTCCCCTCGGGGTCGGTCAGCAGCAGGTTGTGCAGCACGTCGTCATCGTTGTCGATGCGCACCGTCGCGCCAAGCGGCTCGTTCACCTCGGGCGGGGAGAAGATCTTGCCCTTCTGGCTGATGATCGGCAGGTGGACGGCAATGTCGATGATCGGCGCGACATAGGCATCCCACGGCCGGACCACCAGGTGGCGGACCGCGACGCCGCCAAGCGACATGCGGCCGAGATGGCGGTAGTTCACCACCCGCGCGGCGTCGGTGTGGGCCTGGTGCAGTCCGATCTGAGTCGCGAGCGCCGTTGCGGCCGGCACCGGCGGTTCATCATCCAGGACAGGCGCGGCCCGCAGCGCAAGGGCGCCGCATGTCATGCTGAGCAGACCGAGGCCATACAGTGTCGCGGCCAAAGTCAGGCTTGGTATTGTCATTCGGTCAGTGTCCTCAGTTCGGCAGGGTCGGCGCGGTCACAACCGGATCGGGACTGGACAGCGTCTGCAGGAAGGCAACGATGTCCTCGATCTCCTGCGTGTTCAGCTTCAACCGATGCATTTCCACCGACAGGCTCGGGCGGAAGGTGAAGCCGTCATTGTAATGCCGCACGACATCCGTCAGCGACGCGATCGTGCCGTTATGCATATACGGCCCCCGCTCGGCGATATTGCGCAGGCCGGGGGTCTTGAAGGCGAAGCGCAGGATCTCCACCCCGGGGATCAGCTTGCCGCGGCCCAGGTCGCCTTCACGCAGGCCGATGTCATGGAAGCTGTCATCGGTGAGCCGCCAGCCGGAATGACAGGCCGAGCAGTGGGCCTTGGTGTTGAAAAGGACGAAACCGCGCTTGGCGGCTTCGTCGATGGCGTTCTCGTCGCCGGCGATCCAGCGGTCGAACGGGGCCATCGCGCTGACGACCGCACGCTCGAACGTGGCGATGGCCTTGGCGATGGTGTTGGGCGAGATCGGCTCGTTCGGGAATGCCGCGGCGAACGCCGCCTTGTAGCCCGAGACACTGCCCAGCAGGCTGACCAGCTTCGGCATGGTCTGGTTCATTTCGTCGGGGTTCTGGATCGGTCCGACCGCCTGTTCCTCCAGCGTGCCGGCGCGTCCGTCCCAGAACAGCAGCTCGGCCCAGGCCAGATTCAGGATGGTCGGCGAGCGGCGGTCCAGCCGGTTGCCCGCATGGCCGACGCCGGTCGGCTTGCCGTCACCCCAGGCGAGGTCCGGGCTGTGGCAGGTCGCACAGGACACGGTCGCCGGACCGGACAGGCGGGGATCGAAGAAAAGCTGCGCCCCCAGCTGCGCCTTGGCCGGCGAATACGGGTTGGACTTGGGATACGGGATGGTCTTGGGGCGCACATACTGCGCCTTCATCTCATCGAGTTCAGCCTGTGTCGGCCCGGCATGGGCGGCAGGGCAGAAAGACCCGACCAGCATCGCCAGCAGAACGCCAAGCAGGGCGCCGCGACGGGCCGCCCGCGGCCATGGACCGCCTTGCATCCGATCGTTCTTCACCATGACAACCCTCGATGCGTTACACAAGCCAGACGGCCGGCCCCTGCCCGCGATGGCGACCATTCCTGCCCATCGCAACACCGTGCTCGTTCTGGCCCGGTCAATATCTCGATATGATCTCAAATATACGTTGGTTGGTAACGAGCCGGTTTCGTTTGCAATGCCGGGTTAACGCGGAAATGACGAAAATCCACGAGAAAGGGGGGAAAACAAGTCAGGAAATCATGGGTTTGGGGAAATTCGTATGCTTCGCATCCCGTCGAAACGGAACGAAGTGAAACATTTATTTTGATACTCGGCCCGGAATCGAGCCGGTGTCCTGTCGGGCCGGCTCCGCCCGGCCATACCTACCGGACCGGCTGGACCTCGTCGGCATGCAGCTGTTCCTCGGTCACGCCATAGACCGCGAACACCCGGTCCGGCGTCAGAGCCGCCGGCGGGCCATCAAAGATCACCCGTCCCCGCTGCATCGCGATCACCCGGTCGCAATAGGCGCGGGCGGCGTCCAGATGATGCAGATTCGCCAGCACGGTCAGCCCGTCATGGCGGTTCACTTCCCGCAGCGCCTGCATCACGACGCGGGCATTGTGCGGGTCCAGGCTGGCAATCGGCTCGTCCGCCAGCACCAGCCACGGGTCCTGCAGCATCGCCCGGCAGATCGCCACGCGCTGCTGCTGCCCGCCCGACAGTGTGCCGGCGCGCTGCAGCGCCACCTCCAGCAGGCCGAACCGTTCCAGCACCAGCAAGGCCTGCGCGCGCTCCTCGGCCGGGAACAGCCCCAGCAGGCTGGGCAGTGTGGCGCGGCGTTCCAGCCGCCCGATCAGGACGTTGGTCAGCACGTCCAGGCGGGGGATCAGGGCGAATTGCTGGACGATCATCGCCGCCCGGGCACGCCAGGCGCGCCGCGCCTTGCCGCCCAGCGCCGCGCCGTC
>CAYZKM010000302.1:0-6295 GCA_964478525.1 uncultured Bifidobacterium sp. | reverse complement strand
GCCATGGCGTCACCGTCGCCATCCCGGAAACGCTGAACGCCTCGCTGATGGCGCGGCTGGGGCCACCATCGGTGATGCGCGAGCTGGCCCTGATCGGCGCGACGATCGGGCGCGATTTCTCCCACGAAATGCTGGCCGCCGTCAGCGAGCACCCGCAGCACGTCCTGCAGGAGGCGCTGCACAGCCTGATCGATACCGAGCTGGTCTATCTGCGCAGCCGCCCGCCGAACGCGATCTACTCGTTCAAGCACGCGCTGGTGCGCGACGCCGCCTATGGGCTGCTGCTGCGTGACCGGCGCCGGGAACTGCACGCGCGCATCGCCGAGGTGCTGCAGACCCGCTTCCCCGACACCGCCGAACGCCAGCCCGAACTGCTGGCGCAGCATCACGAGGCCGCCGGCAGCCTGCGCCCCGCCCTGGCCGCATGGATCGCCGCCGCCCGGCGCGCCAGCGAACGCTGGGCGATGGCCGAAGCCGCCGCCCATTACGAGAACGCACTGGCGATCCTGATCCAGCTGCCCGAGACCGACACCAGGCGGCGGCAGGAATTGCAGATCGTCACCGCCCTGGGTGCGGCGCTGGTCGCATCCCGCGGCTATACCGCGCAACGGACCGGCGAAGTCTATGACCGCGCCCGCGCCCTGTGCGAGGCGCTTGGCGATACCGCCAACCTGATCCGGGTGGCCAACGGGCAATGGTCGTTCCACCTGATGCGGTCCGAGATCACGCAGGCCAAGTCGGTGGCCGAGGATTTCCTGCGCCGCTTCCGCCAGGCGCACACGCCGGAGCTGGGCCTGGCCGCGCACCGGCTGCTGGGCACCAGCCTGCTGAACGAAGGACGCCTGGTCGAGGCACAGGACAATCTGGAAGCCGCCGGCGCGATCCTGCGCAGCGGCGGGCCCGACATCGTCGGCGGACGCGACGCCAGCGTCGGCATACCGGCCTATCTGTCGATCATCCTGGCGATGCGCGGGCAGTACGACGAGGCCTATCGCCAGCGCGACCTGGCGCTGGACCTGGCGCGGCGCGCCGGCAATCCGCATCGGCTGGCCTTCGCGCTGGGCGTCGCGAAGGTCTGGTTCAACGTGGTGATGGACGATGGCGGCGCCGACCTCGACACGTTCTCGTCCATGACCGAGGAGCGGGATTTCCCGTTCTGGCGCGGCTTCGCCCTTGCCCATCGCGGCCTGGCCCGTGCCCGCGCGGGCGACATCCGCGAAGGCACCACGCTGGTGCGCGAGGGCGAAACGATCCACCGGGCGATGGGAACCTATTGGGGCATCCCGCAATCGGTGGGCTCGCTGGCGCAGTACCTGCCCGTGCCGGATGGGCTGCAGCTGGCGGACGACGCACTGGCCGAGCTGGACCGGACGGGGGTGCGGTGGTTCGCGCCGGAGCTGATCCGGATCAAGGGCGCGCTGCACGCCGCCGGCGGTGACTATACAATCGCCGAGACAACCTATCGCGCCGGGCTGGACGAGGCGACGGCACAGGGCAGCCGGCACTGGCAGCTGCGCATCCTGCTGGGCATGACCGCGCTGTGGCAGCGCCAGGCCCGCCACGACGAAATCCTGCATCAGTTGGGCCCGTTCTGCGATGGCTTCCACGAACAGATCGTCCCGCGCGATCTGCTGGCGGCCCGGTCGGTGCTGAACGGTCTGCGTCCGGCCGGACGCGCGGCATAGCGCGCTGCGCCATCGCAGCCGAGTACACCGATCGGTGTATCCGATGCCCGGACGCCGTTTGCTAGGCTCGCCCCCGACGATGAACAGCCGGAGAGGGCCTGCCATGACGAAGCGTAGCGCTGCCAGCGCGATCACGCATGTCGACAACGACCTGCTGCGCGTCACCGAATGGCGTTTCGAGGATGGTGCGGAGACAGGGCGTCATACCCATGGTCTCGACTATGTCGTCGTGCCCCTCGGTGATGGGCGGTTGATGGTCGAACCTTCGTCGGGCGACCCGATCCATGCCGAGATGAAAAAAGGCGCGGCCTATTTCCGCCTGGCCGGGACCGAACACAATGTCGTCAACGCCAGCGGCGGCGATTTCGCGTTCGTCGAGATCGAGCTGAAGAAACCGACATCCGTGTAGATACGACGGCATACACGCGGGATCGCACAGCTTTGCGGCGGACCGTGCGCATGGAAGGCTGAGCGGCCGTGGTGTGCGGCCTCGCCTGGCGCTGTCGGTCGTGTTCATTTTCATCTGACCGGAAGACCGGGTTCATCGCACGATCCAGTCGGTATCGTTGGGTACCATCCCGTTCCGCCATGGCCAGGCCAGCAGGAGACACAAGACATGCTGAAGGATTTCCCACAGACCAGCCTGAGCCGGCTGCAACGCAAGCCGTTCAAGGGGAGCCACGATCGCGCAACGATCTACGGCATCCTGGATGCCGCCGTCGTCTGCCACATCGGCTATATCGCCGATGGCCAGGCGCTTGCCACGCCGATGCTGTTCTGGCGCGACGGCGCCACGCTGTACTGGCACGGGTCGGCGCGGGGCCGCGCCATCCTCGCGCACGCTGCCGGCCAGAAAGTCTGTGTCACGGTCGCGCATCTGGACGCGTTCAACCTTGGACGGTCCGGCATTGCATCCTCGGTTCAGTTCCGATCCGTGATGGCGTTCGGCACGACCGCCGCGATCACCGATCGCGCGCAGAAGCAACATCAGATGACGAGGTTCATCGAACGCATGTTTCCCGGCCGTACCGCGAGCCAGCGGGCCATTCATGACGCCGAGCTTGACGCGATCACGGTGATCGGGATGCCGATCGGGGAAGCGTCGGCCAAGATCAATGCGCGCGGTCCGGTCGAAACCACCGAAGACGACTACGATACAAAGATCTGGGCTGGCGTGATTCCCGTCCGCATGACGATCGGTGATGCGGTTGTCGATACGCGTGTTGCCGTCCCCCCCGCCCTGCCCGAGGACCTGGCCGCCCATTACCAGGAGGGCGCCGGCCTCGATGCGGCGCTGACCTGGGCCGCAGACAGGACGCGCGCCGGCTGAAGGAACTGGCTGCTACAGATCGAGCAGCCCCTCGATCAGGTGACATGTCTTGCCGCCGACCCAGACGGTGCCGGTCGCGAGATCATGGCGCAGGAAGACGCGGCCTTCGCGGCCGATCTTCGTGCCCTGGGCGACGGTGACGGCAGAATGCCAGGCACCGCTTGCGTATTTCCAGCGCGCGATCGCCGCATTGAGCGATCCGGTGATCGGATCTTCCAGCATGCCGCTGGAGGGGCACAGCATGCGCACCTCGTAGTCGCATGCGGCGCCGGCGGGATGCGGACCGATCAGGCCGATACCCAGAAACTGCGGATATCGCGCGCGCTGCGCATCGACGGCCAGGACAGCCTGCGCATTCGCCAATTCCAGCACGTGCCAGACGGGTCCGTTCGCAAGTCGCGCGGACCCCACCAGGTCGGCCGTGGGAATCGCAAAGGTGCTGATCAAGTCTTGCAGGTCACCATCAGGAACAGGCTCCCACGTCGTCGGGGGCGCCGCGAAGGCCGGGGCCTCGCCACCAAGATCGATGGTGATCAGGCCCACATTGCACTCCTGCACGACGATACCCGCGCTGTGCGGCTGTCCCCCGCATCGCAACCAGGCCGCGCAGCTTCCCAGTGTCGGGTGGCCGGCAAAGGGCATCTCGCGCGCGGGGGTGAAAATCCTGACTTTGTAGTCGGCGCCGGGGACTGTCGGCGGCAACAGAAATGTGGTCTCGGCGAGATTCGTCCAGGCAGCGAAGCCCTGCATCTGGACATCTGTCAGGCCGATGGCGTCGACCACGACGGCCAGGCCATTTCCCTTGCCGGGCGTGCTGGTGAAAACATCGCACTGGATGAAACGGCTCTTCATGGGGGTGGAGAACCTTGCTGATGGTTACGCGGACATTCGCGTCCTGCAGGTAGGCATGAAAGCCCGGCGGGGAAGTAAACCAATGGGTGTAGTTCCAGGCCGCATCGGACATGACCCGTGGGCGGCGTTTCCCCGCCGTGACGGGGCCTGCGCCGCAATCACGATGCCGTGCGACCACGCGCGGTCGCTTGTCGTGCCGGTTCGGCCGCGGTGGATGTTTTGCCGCAGACGACATCGATCAGGATGCCCTTCAGCTGCAGGGCTGCCGTGGACAGGGTATCCGCGGAAAAAAGCCGCATCTCGATCGAGCCAAGGCGCGGCAGACAGAATTCGTCCCCGACATCGCGGACCCCGGCCGCCACGCGATGCGGCGTCCGGACGGAAATCCCGTGTCCGGCCAGCAATGCGGTCCACACACCGGGCAGGCTGGGCGTCGTCAGAGCCATCCGCCAGGGCAATCCCCGTGCATCGAGTGACCGCAGGGCCGCTTGCCGGAAAAGACAGGGATGATCGTAGAGAACCAGCGGGATCGCCTGATCAGCAGGCGGCTGCCGCATCGCGGCCAGCCATTGCAAGGGCAGCGTGAGCAACCGCTCACCACGCGCCTGCGACCTGGGTTCGCAATAGGCCAGGGCAAGATCCAGGCGGTTGTTCCGGATGTCCTCTTCCAGAGCATAGTTGCGGCCGGCTCGTACATCCACGTGCACGTGCCTGCAGATTTCAGCGAAGCGCGTCAGGGCATCGGACAGGACGTCATCGAAATAATCCTGCGGCAGTCCAAGGCGCACGGTGGGCACCGCGGCGATGCTGCCGAGACCAGAGGCGATTTCGTCGTTCAGGGCGATGATCTGGCGAGCATAGGCCAACAGACGCTCGCCGGCCTCGGTGGGCAGCAGGGCTCGGCCGCTGCGGTGGAAAAGCCGGCATCCTGCCTGCTGTTCCAGCTTCTTGAGCTGCATGCTGACGGCGGATTGCGACCGGCCCAGGCGTGATGCGGCCCGCGCGAAGCTGCCGAGTTCCACTCCGACGACCATCGAGCGCAGCGCGTCCATATCGAAGTTCAGCGGCATGGTTCGGAGATTCCGAAGTGGAATGTCTCAGAATTTCTAAAATCGAATGTATCAGAGTGCGCAGCACCTGCCTAGTGCATGATCCCGCTGAGCGGAATCGTGGCAGCGGGTGAATCATGCGATCAAACAATGAGCTAGCGCGCGCTGACCGGTTACGGTCAGCCGGTAAGCGCGCCAGCCATCTCCTGTCAATGCATCCCGCTTCGTCAAACGACGCCCGGCCCCACCTGATGACGATCGCCGGACTCGCCGAGCGGGATCAGGATGCCGTTCGCGATGGCTTGCGCGGCCGTGGCATAGGCGGTGTCATGGTGCAGCAGCATCTGCACGATCAGCCCATCGATCAGAATCATGAGCTGCCTGGCTCGGCTTGCGGGCTGATCGAGCCCCGCCTGCTGCAGCTCCGCTTCCAGCCACGCCTCGAACTGCTTCTTGTGCGCCGAGGCCGCCTTCCGCGCCGGATGGCCGGGAAATCCCGCAAGTTCCGCGACCGCACGCGAGAATGCGCAGCCTTTCCAGTGCGGCAGCATCCCCTGCTGGGCGAGGGCCGCGATGGCGCCGCTGATCCTTTCCGCCAGGCTTCCACGCCCGCATTCGACCCAATCCTGGTAGCGTGTGCGGGTCGCCCGATCCAGCCGGACCAGGCACTCCGCCATCAGATCGTCCTTGCTTCTGAAGTAGTAATAGAGGGTCTTCTTGGTGATCCCGGCACGCGCGGCGATGCTCTCGATATTCACCGCGCGCAAGCCTTCGTTATAGAACAGCTCTTCAGCAGCATCGAGAATCCGTGCCCGCGTGTCGGTCGGTCTGCTCATGTCGAGATGGTCCTCTATCCCGAGTAGTTTCTATCGCCACCGCTCTGTTCTGCGTCATCAATAATCGGCATCGCAGCCTTGCTGCGGTGTAGGAATCAGGATTTTGATGATTTGGACAGGATGTTTGTTCTGCTTGCGATAGCCGAAACCGAGAGTTCAAAACTTTGAATGGGTCGACTGGCTGGTTCACTACTATGAATGGCATGCACCATCGTCATACGTTTATATAGCTGCATTCGGCTTGGCGGCGGCGCGTCTGCGGCTGGCCTGCGCACGGAACCGGGGAACGGAATTGGCGCGCCCTGGTGGATTCGAACCACCGACCCACAGCTTAGAAGGCTGTTGCTCTATCCAACTGAGCTATGGGCGCCCGCCCCGATCCTACCAACATCCCCCACCCCGAGGCTACCAATCCGACGTTACCGGTCCGGCAGGCGCAGCACCCGCTTGGCCAGGATGTTGCGGTTGATCTCGCTCGTGCCCGCCCCGATCGTGGTCATGCGCGACAGGTGGAACGGCGCCAGCAGGTCCAGCACCTCGCCG
>CAYZKM010000301.1:0-6306 GCA_964478525.1 uncultured Bifidobacterium sp. | reverse complement strand
AAGCCTATCAGCGCGCGTCAGCCATGCGCAATGGGCGGGCCAGGCGGCCAGCGCCGGCCCAACCGGCTGCCGCCCGGCCCGCGCGCCAAGGGGCGGCGCCGGGGGACGGCATCGGGGGGGCGGCACCAGGGGGCGGCATCGGCGGACAGCGCCAAGGGGCGATGCCACGGGGCGATGCCAGGGGACAGCGCCGGGGGACAGCGCCGGGGGACAGCGCCGGGGGACGGGGCCAGGAAGCCGCTCATGTCGCATCGGCGCCAATGCCATGAACGCCGTGCCCGGGCAGGTCCGGGATGGCGCGGGCGCGGGCGGGTGGGCCCGTGATCCCGCCCGGCAGCCGCTACCGGCCGGGCGGACCGGCGGATTCGTTACAATTCATACGATGACGAAATAACATGTGCTGCCGCGTCACAAACGACCCGCGCGCGCCCCCGGCGCCGGCCACGCCGAACCAGGCTCAGCCTCGCGTCTGGTTCGCCAGCCAGCGGAACACCACCGAGAAATCCTTCGCCCCGTCCCCGGCATCGCACACCGCCTGGTAGAACGACAGCGCATGCGCAGCCAGCGGCGTCGGAGATCCCGTGGCCTCGGCGGCTTCCTGCGACAGCTTCACATCCTTCAGCATCAGCTGTGCCATGAACCCCGGCGCATAGTCGCGGTTCGACGGTGCCCCCGGCACCGGGCCCGGGGCCGGGCAGTAATTCGCCAGCGCCCAGGAATTGGCGGTGGCGGTGCTGCAGATCGCGTGCAGCTTGCCCCAATCGAGACCCAGCTTCTCGGCCAGCAGGAAGCCTTCCGCCACACCCACCATGTTGATGGCCAGCATCATGTTGTTGCAGATCTTCACCGCCTGGCCGGCGCCGGCCTCGCCGGCATGGAAGATGTTCTTGCCCATCGCCTCCAGGATCGGCCGGCCCAGCGCGAAGGCGGCCTCGGTGCCGCCGACCATGAAGGTCAGCGTGCCGTTCTGCGCCCCGACCGTGCCGCCGGACACCGGCGCGTCCAGCATCGCGAGCCCCGCCTGCAGCGCCTCGGCCGTCACCGCGCGGGCGCTGTCGACATCGATGGTGGAACAGTCGATCAGCAGCGGCCTGGCCGCCTTGACCACGTCGATCAGCCCGCCCTGGTTCATCCAGACCTGGCGGACATGCTGGCCGGCGGGCAGCATGGTGATCACCACCGCCGCCCCGCGCGCGGCATCGCCCGCAGTGGCCGCGACCTTGCCGCCCGCCGCTTCCAGCGCGGACAGCGCGGCGGGAACCAGGTCGAACCCGGTGACCTCGTGGCCGGCCTTCACCAGGTTGGCGGCCATCGGGCCACCCATGTTGCCCAGGCCGATAAAACCGATTTTCGCCATGATCACAGCACCTCGAACACGTCGTAGACAGGACCTTCCGGCGGGCGGCTGCCGGTGCCGATGGCGATGACGCCGTTCAGCCAGCTGTATTTCCCGGCCGCCGTCTCGAACAGGATCGCGGTGCGGAAATAGTACAGAGACGGATCGACGAACTCGCCCTTGTTCACCTTCTCCATCACCGCGGCGGGGCCATGGCGCAGGCCGCGATAGGTCATGCCGATCGCCGCACCGTCATCGGTCTGCAGCACGATGCGGACATCGAGCGTGGTGGACCCGTCGGGGCGGGCGATGATCCAGTCGGCCCCGCCGGGCAGGATGGTGCCCCGCAGCCGCGCGCCCTCGAACGTGCCGCCGGCGACCAGGCCGACGCGCCGCCCGCCATTCGGGGTGTCCCCCACCATCTGCAACCCGTTCACGGACAGGCGCATCGTCATCAGATGCGCGGTTCGGATTTCGGCCATGGCGTCGCGGGCTCCTGTGTTCGGTCGGGTGTGTTCGGCCGGGTGTGTTCGATAGGGGCGGATGGAAGCGGATTGGCCCCGCGCAGGCAAGGGGAGCACGTTGAGAGGCCGGGGGCGGTCAGGCGGGCCGGCGCAGCAGCGCCGCCAGCCGGCGCGGCAGCGCGGTCATGCGCCAGAAGCGGCTGTTCTCGATCGCGGCCAGCCGGATCTCGGCCGAACGGCGGTCGTGCCAGGCGGCGGTCTCGGCGGCGCGGGCGGTGTCGGCGGCGCGAATCTGGGCCGCCAGCATCGCGTGCAGGGATTTCAGCAGCTCGTACTGCGCTGCCGGCTCGACCGGGGGGATGGCGTCGCGGTCCAGGACCCCGGCGGTTTCGCCCAGTTGCCGCAGCGCGGTTTCCTGCCCGCGATTGGTCTCGCAGAGGCGTTCCGCGACCGCCCGCTCGGCCGGGAAGCGCGAGGCCAGGGCAGACCCGGACGGGGTCAGGACCATCACCAGCTCCTCGCCGGCCAGCGCGGCGTTCACCATCCGCTCGAACAGCGCCCGCGTGATGGTGGAGCCGAGGCGGGGGGCGATGGCCGCACCCAGCAATTCCGGCTCGATCGCGCCCGTCGCGGTCTGGATGTCCAGCAGGTCATAGCCGACCTGGCGCGCATAGCAGGGCGCCGAACCCGGGGCGAACATGGTGAGGTGCTCGGGGTAGGCGAACCAGGGGTAGCGCATGAACCCATAGATCGAGGCGTGCAGGACCATCGCGTTCGGCACGAACATGATGACGATCGCATCCTCGGCCAGGCAGGCCCGCAATGCGCGCAGATACCCGACGGGGTCGGCCATGTGCTCCAGCACGTGATAGCCATACACGACATGGGGGCGCAGGCCGCGTTCGGTCAGGAAGCTGATGCCGGTGCCGGTGCCCAGTGCGGCGTTGCCCGCCGCGGTGGCCTGCGCGATCGCATCCGCGTTCAGGTCGGTGCCGGTGGCGGTGAAGCCGGCGCGGTTCAGCGCCTGCACGGTGCCGCCGAAGGCGCAGCCGATCTCGTGGAAGCGATGCGCGGTGCCGAAGCCGAACCGGGCGGCGATGTCGATCACCCGCCCCGAGCGGTAGGCGACCTTCCCGGGCTCGCTGTCGGCTTCCAGGTTGTACCAGCTGTCCTGCCCCGACGGACCATACGACTCGTTATAGTAACGATCCAGCTCGGCTGCCGGCGGCGGGTCGAAATACACGTGTCCACACGCGGTGCAGCGGCGCGCCTGGTGATCGCGGCCGTCGAAATGCCCGCTCTGCGGCACGCCGCCCTGCACCAGCGGCACGCCCTGCGCCGGATCGTCGAAGATGCATGTGCCGGGGCGCATGGGTCTGGATGTCCTTTCGCGAATCCGCCGGCCGGGGCGGCCTGGTTCGCCGCGTGTTAACGGGACGGTGCCGTCGCGGCAATCAGCCGTCCGGCCGCCAGGCTGGCCGGCGGCCCATCAGCAGGGCGCGCATCGGCCGCTCGATGAAGCGCCACATCAGGTACGACCCGCCCAGTGTCGCGGCCAGGAACAGCCCGTACGCGACCCGCGGCGGGACCAGCGCCACCAGCTCGGGATTGATCTTCATCCACACGATCAGGATCTGGTGCAGCATGTAGATGCCATAGCTGATCTCGCCCAGCAGCACGAAACCTTTGGCGGCCAGCACGCGCGAGACCATTCCGCGCTGGAAGGCGAAGACCAGGATCAGCAGCCCGTGCAGCGGCGCGGCGCCCGAGCGCTCCAGCCACAGCCGCAGCTCGATCGGGAACAGCCCCGCCGGCGGGCCGTTGGCGAACCAGCCGGCACCGGCATGGACCAGCTGGAACAGCACGATCGCCGCCAGCACCGCCTCGATGGCCGTCGCGCCACCAGCCCCGGGCAGCACCCGCCCCGACGCCGCCATGGCGCGGAAGGCCAGGGCGAAGCCCATGCCGGTGACGAACTCGAACAGCCGCGCCAGCGGACCGATATAGATCAGCCCCGTGCCATCCAGGCCCATCGGGTCGGGCGTGCTGACCGGGACACCGGCCAGGCGCCAGACGGCCATCATCACCCCTGCCCCGGCCAGCGAGACCGCCAGCTTCCAATGCCAGGTCCGGCGCAGGTTCCCGATCAGCCACAGGAAGTTCAGATAGAAGAAGACCTCGACCGAGATCGACCACGACACCGCGTTGAACGAGAAATAGAACGCCATCAGCGGCACCCAGGCCTGCACCAGCGCCAGGTTGGCGACCGCGGTGGCCTGGCCCAGCCCGGTCTGCAGGCTGGCGCGCACCCAGTAATAGACGGCCAGCGACAGAAGGAAGGTCGCCAGGTGCGCCGGCCACAGCCGCGCGAAGCGGGCGCGCAGGAAGCGCAGGCGGGCGCGGGTGCCGGACAGGTCCGGGTAGACATGGGTCAGGATGAACCCGGACAGGACGAAGAAGAACGTCACGCCCTGGTAGGTCGCCACGCCGCCGGGCCAGTCCGGCGGGTATCCGGCCATGCCGGCCGAGTGGCCGAACACGATCAGCGCCGCGGCGAAGAAGCGCAGCGACGTGAGCACGTCGATCTTCACGGTCCCGCTCAAGCCTGCAACGCCCCTTTGGCCCCCGATGCGCCCTTGGTGAAGGACCGCCATGACGGGCCACGCGGCGCCGGCGGGTCGCTGTCGGGACCGGCCATGACACGGACCGCTGCCCGTGGGCCGGCCACCACCCGTGGGCCGGTCGCCACCCGTGGGCCGGGTTTAGGCCGGCACGGGGCGGCCGGCAACCGGTGCCGCCACCGGCGTGGACGGATCAGGCCCTGATCATCGGGCAGTTGCCCTCGCTGATCGGGCGGAACGCCTCCTCCATCGGTGTCACCGCCACGACCTTGGCGATGTCCCAGGAATGCCTGCTCTCGGACGGCTTCTTCGCCTCCAGCAGATAGCACGGGTGCAGCGCGCGCCCGTCCTCGCGGATGCGGCCGGGGCCGAAGCAATCGTCATCGGTCGGCATCGCCTTCATGCGCGCGATCACGGCGCGCCCGTCGGCCTTCGCCGCCTGCACGCCCATGTCCGCGACCGCCTTCAGGTAATGCAGCGTCGCCGCATAGTCGCCGGCCTGCGTCATGTTGGGCCACACGCCGTTCGGGGTCTTGGTGCGGACACGCTCGTTCCAGGCGCGGGTGCGATCGTTCAGGTCCCAGTAATACGACTCGCTCCAGCGCATGCCCTGCGCCACATCCAGCCCCAGCGCCCGCACGCCGCGCACCTGGATCAGCAGCGCGGCCAGGGTCATGGTCTGGTTCACGCCGAATTCGCGCGCCTGCTTGATGCAGTTCTCGGTATCGGCGCCGGCCATCGACAGGCCCAGCACCTTCGCACCCGAGGCCTGCGCACGGACCAGATGCGAGGAGAAATCCGTCGTCTCGGGGAACGGGTAGGCGATGCTGCCCTTCACCGTGCCACCGGCCTTCTTCACGATCTCGGCCGTGTCGCGCTGCAGGGTCTGGCCGAACACATAGTCGGCGGTGATGAAGAACCAGGAATCGCCGCCCGCCTTCACCGTCGCCCCGCCGGTCGACTTGCCCAGCATATACGTATCGTAGGTCCAGTGGATGGTGTTCGGGCTGCATTGCGGGCCGGTCAGGTCCGAGGTTCCGGTGCCGGAATTCAGATAGACCTTGTTCTTCTCGCGGCAGATCGTGTTCACCGCCAGCCCGACCGAGGAGGTCGGCACATCGACGATCGCATCCACCCCGTCGCGGTCGATCCACTGGCGCGCGATCGACACGCCGACATCGGGCTTGTTCTGATGGTCGGCGGACAGCACCTCGACAGCGAAGCCCTTGCCCGGGATGCCGAAATCCAGCAACGCCTGGCGCGCACAGACCACGCCGGTGGGACCGCCATCGTCGCGATAGGGGCCGGACTGGTCGTTCATCACGCCGATGCGGATGGTGGGCGTCTGCGCCCGGGCCAGGCGCGGCAGGCAGGCCAGGGTCGCTCCGCCAAGAAGCGTGGTGCGGCGGGTCAGCAGCATGGTGCGTATCCTCGGGGTTCTTCGATCAGTAGCCCGCCGACGGGGCGGCGGTGGCAGTAGCCCGCCGACGGGGCGGTGGTGGCGGTAGCCCGCCGACGGGGCGGCGGCGGGGGCAGCCCGCCGATGGGGCGGCGGCGGCCGACGATCGTCAATACGGCGCATGGCATGGCAGACCCGCACCGCTCTGGCCCTTGCCCGCGACAGCGCGTAACGTCCGGTGCATTCATCTCGGGAGGATGCACCCATGTCCGGCTATCCGCTGCCCAACGGCGACCTCCGTTCCCTCGGCTTCAGCCCGAAACCGCTCGACCATCTGGATGCGCTGATCCGCGGCCATATCGAGGAAGGCCGCTATCCCGGCGCGCAGATCGCCCTGGCCCGCAACGGGCAGCTGGCGCTGTTCCGCACCTATGGCAACGCCAAGACCGAGGGTGGCATCGTGCCCGCCACCAACGAATCGCTGTT
>CAYZKM010000300.1:0-6311 GCA_964478525.1 uncultured Bifidobacterium sp. | reverse complement strand
ATAGCCGCCCGAGCCGATCTTGATCGCGGGGATGCCCATGCTCATGGGGATGTTGGCGTCGGTGGAGGAGTATTCGAACCGCGTCTCGAAGCCCTGCGCCTCGATCGCCGCCTGCGCATAGCGCACCAGTTCATGGGTTTCGCTGGTGCTGCCGGCGGGGCGGTCGCCGATCTTCCTGATCTCGGCCGTCACCGGGCCGTTGCGGGTGGAACGGATCTCGTTCTCGGCCTTCACCGCCGCATCCACGATCTCCAGAAAACGTTGTTCCAGCCGATCCAGCTCGGCCGGCGATTCCGAGCGCAGGTCGAAATCGGTCCACACGCTGTTGGGGATCGCGTTGATCGACGTGCCGCCGCCGGTCACGCTGGCGCTGTAGGTGGTCTTGGGCTTGTCGGGCACCGGCACGCGCCCCAGACGCCCCACCGCGTCGGCCATGGCGAACATCGGGTTGACCAGGCCGAACGCGCCATAGCTGTGCCCGCCCGGGCCGGCGAACGTCACGCGATACCGCTTCGACCCGACCCCGCCGGTGACGATGCGGTCCATGTCCGGGCTGTCGACGGTAATGAAGGCGCTGATCCGGTCCTTGTACTTCCCCTGCTGGAACAGATGGCGCACACCACGCAGGTCGCCCAGGCCTTCCTCCCCCACATCCGCGACGAACAGGATGTCGTCGCGGGTGCTGATCCCGGCCGCGTCCAGCGCGCGCAGCCAGGCCAGGATCACTGCCAGGCTGCGGGTGTCGTCGCCGACGCCGGGGGCGAACAGCTTCGTGCCCTCCCGCCGGACCTTCACATTGGTGCCGCCGGGAAACACCGTATCCAGATGGGCGGCGACGCAGACCAGGCGGCCATTGCCGATGCCGCGGCGCAGGCCCATCACGTTGCCCTCGGCGTCCATCTCCAGGTCCGCCAGCCCGTGCGCCCGCGCCATTTCCAGCCACGCCTTTGCCCGCGCGTCTTCATGGAACGGCGGCGATTCCGTTTCGGTCAGGGTGATGATGTCCCCGACCGTGCGGTCATGTTCGGCCGCCAGAGTCTGGCGCGCGGTCTGGAAGGCGTCGCTGTCCATGATCTGGCGGATCGTCGTCCGGGCATGGTCGGTCATCGTGGTTCCCTGGTGCGGTGGTGGGCGGATGCGGCAAGATGCCGCCGGTTGAGGGAGAGGTCGATGGATATCGCGAAATGGCAGGATGGTCTGCCGGGTCTGCCCCGTTTCCTGGGCATGCGGCTCACCCATGTCGGGAAGGACCGCATCGTCGCCGAACTGACGGTGCGCGCGGAACTGTGCACCGAGCACGACACCATCCATGGCGGCGCCATCATGGCCTATGCCGATACGATGGGCGCGGTTGCGACGATGGTGAACCTGAATCAGGGCCAGGTGACGACCACGATCGAGAGCAAGACCAACTTCTTCGCCCCGTCTCCCACCGGCACCAAATTGATCGCCGAATGCGTCCCGTTGCATCGCGGGCGCCGGACGCAGGTGTGGGAAACGCGCCTGACCCGCGAGGACGGGCGGCTGGTCGCCAAGGTCACGCAAACCCAGATGGTGATGTGATCCGCTGGTTGGTTCCCGTGCTGGCGGTCCTGTGGGCGGCTGGCGCGTCGGCCGCGGAACCGGTGTTGCGGTACGAGGCTGGCGACGGGGCATATCTGGCCGTGGCGCCGTCGGGCTGGGACGGCAAGTCCCGCCTGGGGGTGCTGATGTTCCTGCACGGGTATCGCGGCAGTGCCTCGGGCGTCATGGCCGACGACGCCGTCGCACCGGTGGCCGATGCGGCCGGCATGATGCTGGTCGCGCCCGAGGGGCTGGACGGCACATGGTCGCATCGCGGATCACCATCGCACCGGCGCGACGATGTCGCCTTCCTGCGCGCGGTGGCTGCCGATGTGCGCCGGCGCTTTCCGGTGGATGACGGCTCCTTCGTGGTGGCAGGGTTCTCCCAGGGCGGATCGATGGCGTGGGACCTCGCCTGCTATGGCGCCGCCGGGTTCACGTCCTTTCTGTCCTTCGCCGGCGGGTTCTGGGAGCCGATGCCGCGCACATGCCCATCCGGCCCGGTGGTGCTGCGCCACGTGCATGGGCGGGCGGATGCGGTGGTGCCGATGGCCGGGCGGGTGATCCAGGAGCAGTTCCGCCAGGCCGACATCACCGAGGGGATGGCGTTCTGGCGCCGCGCCGATGAATGCCCCGACCAGCCCAACCGGATGGTGACGGCGGGGGCGTTGCAGTGCTCGGTGTGGTCATCGTGCCGGAAGGGCGCGGTCGCGCTGTGCCTGCATCGCGGCGGGCACGAGATGGAGGCGGGGTGGCTGGCCGACGGGCTGGATTGGGTGCGGGGGCGGTAGACGGGCGCGGTTTTCAGCTTCTCTAATTGAAAAACCGCGCCGGACGGAAATCCGCCAGTTCAGGCCGAGCGACACCGCGCACGATCTCGTCGGCCACGCACACGCCAAGGAATGGCGACATCGTCACGCCGCTATGCGTGACCGTGACGTAGTACCCCGACACCCGCGGCATCGGGCCCACCGCCGTCAGCCCGTCCCCCGGGATCGGCCGGATCGCCAGCCGCACCGCTTCCGCCTCCACCGCCCCGATGCTCGGCAGCAGTTCCCGCGTCCGGCGCATCAGATCGCGCGCCTGCGGCATGGCCGGGCTGATCGCGCTGTCGGCCTGCAACGTTGCATCCGTCGCGTTCCAGTGCACCATCAGCCGCCCCGCGCCGTCAGGCCGAGCGTTGATGATGGATGTATGGACAACGCGCGAGAGCCCGCAGGCGACGGGCGGCGTGAACACCAGGAACCCCACGGTCGGTGCCAGCGGCAGATGCAGGCCGGCCTCGCGCACCGCCTCGTTCGTCCACCGCCCGGCGCAATTCACCACCATGTCGGCGCCATGCACCGTGCCGTCTTCCATCCTGACGCCGGCCACGCGATCGCCCGCCATCACCAAGTCGGCGACACGCACGCCGCATTGCAGGCGCGCGCCGTGCCGGCGGATGGCCGCCGACAGCATCGCATGGGCATAGGGGACGGGATCCAGCCAGCCCTCGTCGGGGAAGAATGCCGCCGGCGCGTCACCGAGGGTCGCCAGGTCGATATCCGGCTCCAATTCCGCGACCTGCGCGGGGCTGACCCATTCGGCCTTGTAGCCCCAGCCCTGCAGCTGCGCGATGTTATCCCGCTGCGCGGCGTATTCGTCCGGTGTCGTCCATTCCAGGCTGCCGCCGCCATGCCACCAGGATGCGTTGCCGAACTCGTCGCGCAATTCGCGATGCACGCGCATCCCGTTCGCGTTCAGGTCGTGATAGGCACGCGGCGGCTTGCGATGCGCGTTGGTCCAGGCATAGGAAATGCCCGATGTGCCGCCGCCCACACGATTGGCTTCCAGGACCAGCACCTCGGCCCCCGCCTGCGCCAGCCGGTATGCCGCCGAGGCGCCGATCACGCCCGCCCCGATCACGATCACCTTCACCATCGTCGTCTCCTGTCAGGCAGCCTGCGTGGCCTTGCGAGCGGTCATCGCCGCGATATAGCGCGACGGAACCTCCATGAACGGCGTGCGCTGGCGCAACCATCCGGCATGATCCTCGGGCGAGTGCGGCGCCTGGTTCACCGGCATCGCCGGCCAATCCGGCACATACAGCCACAGCCGCATCAGATGGCGGCGGCGTTCGAATTCGGGGAAGTCCTCGTATCCCGTGCGGCCATGCAGCAGCGCGCGGTTGTTCAGGAACTGGATGTCGCCCTCGTCTATACTCATGTCCAGATGAAATTCGGGCGATGCCGCCAGGCGTTCCAGCTCGTCCAGTGCCTCGATCTGCAGCGGCGTCATCACCGTGTCGCCCGCCTGCACCGCACGGTTCGGATAGCTGCCCGACACATTGCATGACAAGGCGCCGGATGCGCGGGAGAAGATCGAGACGGTCTTGACCAGGATGCCGCTGCCCAGCGAGGCATCGCGCTCCATCCGGCGGAAGATGTAGTTGCCATAAAGCGTTTCCAGCAGGTCGGGCCGGGTCTGCAGCATCCGGTCGTGCACGGCCGCAGCACTCGCGATGCGGCTGACGCCACCCGATTTCGCGCCACGCACGCACATCAGCGAGACGATATCGCAGGTATCGGTGTGGAAGCGCTGCGCCCCGCCGGCCTGATAGCCGCGGGCCGCCTGCTCCACGTCACTCACATCCAGCACATGCCCCAACAACTCCCCATGCCATGACTGCGGCACCGCTCGGCCGATATGGCAGCCCAGCCCGACATAGATGCGGGCCAGGTCGTCGGTGTCCCACCGGTCCCGCGGCAGGCCACGCAGCAGCAGGAAGCCGCGCCCGAAGCGCAGCTGGTTCCCCAGGGCCCGAAACACCGGACCCAGCGTCGGCAGCGGGAAGGTGGCGGGCGTGATGGCCGGGAAATCGAGCTCCCCCAACGCGCGCAGATGGCGCAGGGCGGCATCGATTTCCGCGACCTCGGGCGCGGTCAGGGTGCGCAATCCTTCCTCGCGATAGTCGATCCGGGAGCCAAGCCAGGCGATGGGACCGGTTTCAGGGGTCATGGCGGCGGCTTTCACGCAGAGGGCACGTCGCAGCTTCCCTTATTTCCGCACCGACGCCAATGCGCTTTCCGTGCCGGTTCCCAGCCGCGGCGCGGCGTTGCGGATCGTCGGGCGCGCGCCGTTGAACGACAGCGCCGATCCGGTCAGCCGGTAATCCTCGCCCGGCACGTCCTGCAGGATGCCCAGCGCGGCGACCTGCGGTTCGGCCAGCGCCTCGGGCAGGGTGTTGATGGGCGCGGCGGGCACGCCCACGGATTCCAGCCGCTCGATCCACGCCGCGCGCGGCTGGGTGCGCAAGATCTCGGCCATCAGCACGGTCAGGGTGTTCTTGTTCGACAGGCGCGCGCGGTTGGTGGCGAAACGATCATCGGTGCTCCATTCTGGCTTGCCGAGTTCGGCGGCCAGCTTGGCGAACAGCCGGTCGTTGCCGCAGCAGATGATGAACGGGCCGTCCTTGGCATCGAATGCCTCGTAGGGCACCAGCGCGGGATGGCCGCTGCGGTGCTTGGGCGGCATCGCACCTTCGTTGGTCCAGGCATCGCCGCGCTGCGCGGCCCAGACCAGGGCGGTCTCCAGCAAGGACGCGGTGACGATGGTGCCGCGTCCGGTCTTGTGGCGGTTCTGCAGGGCCGCCAGCGCGCCGATCACCACCCACATCCCCGTGCCCTGGTCGCACACCGCGACGCCCATGCGCATGGGGGGATCGTCGGGACCGCCATTGCAGCTCGAAAGTCCGGAATAGGCCTGGATCAGCGGCTCATAGCCGGGCCGGTCCTTCATCGGGCCGACATGGCCGAATGCCGAAATCGCGCAATAGATCAGCCGCGGATGCCGCGCGGTCAGCGACGGGCCGTCGATCCCCAGCGCCTCGGGCGAGCCGGGTCGCAGGTTGTGGATCAGGATATCCGCGCTGGCCGCCAGCTCCTCGAATGCCGCTCGGCCGGCCGCGCTTTTCAGGTCCAGCGCGACGGATTGCTTGTTGCGGTTGACCATGTGGAAGGTCAGCGCGTCGCCATGGCGGAAATCCGGGCCCATGCGGCGGGCATCGTCGCCGCCTTCCACGCGTTCGATCTTCAGCACTTCGGCGCCCAGATCGCCCAGGATCGCGCCGGCGAACGGGGCAGACAGCACCTGGCCCAGTTCCAGCACGCGGATTCCTTGCAGCATTCGTCGTCCTCCTGTCAGGCGGCGGCGTTGATCGCCGCGATGGCGTCGTCCGCATAGCCGAGTTCGCGCAGTACCTCGTCCGTATGCTGGCCCAGGGCCGGGCCGCCATGGCGGATCGTGGCGGGCGTTTCGGAAAACCGTGCCGCGGGGCGCGCCTGGCGCAGCATCCCGGCGGTCTCGTGTTCGGTCTCGACCACGATGCCGCTTGCCTGCACCTGCGGATCGTCGATCATGGCCGAGCGGGTCAGCACGGGGGCGCAGGGTACGCCGTGCTGTGTCAGGCGGTGCAGCCATTCCTCGGCATCGCGCGTCAGCAGCGCGTCCTGGGTCATGCGCAGCCGGTCGTCGATGTTGCGCTGGCGCAGGGCCGGGGTGGTGAAGCGCGGATCGTCCAGCCATTCCGGCCTGTCCAGCGCCCGGGTCAGGGCCGCCCATTCCTTGTCGGTCTGGACGGCGGCGCTGATATAGCCGGTGCGTGTCGCATAGATCAGGTCGATGAAGCTGGCGGCTTCCTGCTGCGGAAAGGCGTTGCCGACGAAGGTCTGGCTGCCCATGTCGGACGCCCACAGGAAGGCGATCACCGC
>CAYZKM010000299.1:0-6316 GCA_964478525.1 uncultured Bifidobacterium sp. | reverse complement strand
GCATGATCACGCTGAGCGGAACCGTGGCAGCGGGTGAATCATGCGATCAAACAACCAGCTGGCGCGCGCTGACCGTTTAAGGTCAGCCGGAAAGCGCTAGCCCCGCCACCCACGCCCGGCCCGGACGTGGGTGGCCAGGACGTCAGTGGAAGCCGACCGGGGCTTCCTCGGGGGCGTGTTCCAGCGCATGAGCATGCGCGAAGGACAGGATGAAGGCCGCGCCGATGATGACGCCGCCGCCCAGGATGTACAGCCCGACGGTGAAGCTGCCGGTCGCGTCCTTCACCAGCCCCAGCATGTAGGGTGCGAGGAACGCCCCCAATGCCGCCACCGAGTTGATGAAGGCGATCCCGATCGCCGCCGACGGCCCGGTCAGGAACGCCGGTGCCAGCGTCCAGAACACGGGCAGCGACGCGTTCAGCCCGATGGCGGAGACGGTGAAGGCCGCCATCTTCAGCACGGGGTCGTCGATGAACCCGGCGGCGATGATGCCCAGCGCGCCGACCATCATCGCGCCCGACAGATGGTATCGCCGCTCCATCAACCGGTCCGACCGCCGGCCCCACCAGATCATTGCCGCCGCGCCACAGGCGGGGGGGATGACCGACACCAGCCCGGTCTGCATGTTCGTCAGCCCGAAGCCCTTGACGATGGTCGGCAGGAAGAAGCCGACGCCAAGCAGCTGCGCGGCGATGAAGAAGGCGACGATGCTGAGCACGATCACCCGCCCGTTCCACAGCGTTTCCAGCATGCCCAGCGAGAGGTGTTCCTCCTTCCGCGCGCCCTCGGCCTTGATGCGTCCGGCCAGCCAGGTACGCTGGCTGGCATCCAGCCATTTCGCTTCGGCGGGGCTGCCGGTCAGGTAGAAGAACGTGACCACGCCCAGCACGATCGAGGGCAGGCCCTGCAGCAGGAACATCCACTGCCAGCCGCGATAGCCCAGCATGCCGTCCAGGTACAGCAGCGACGTCGAGAAGGGCGCGCCGATTGCCGCCGACAGCGGGATGCAGGCCATGAACAGCCCGGTGACCCGCGCGCGATAGGTGCCGGGGAACCAGAGCGTCAGGTAGAAGATGATGCCGGGGAAGAACCCGGCCTCGGCCGCGCCCAGCAGGGCGCGCATGATCAGGAAGCTGGTTTCACCGGATATGAATGCCATGCCGGCGGCGATGATGCCCCAGGTCACCATGATGCGTGCCAGCCAGACCCGCGCGCCGACCTTGACCAGGATCGCGTTCGACGGTGTCTCGCACAGCATGTATGTGAAGAACAGGATGCCTGCGCCAAGCCCGAAGGTCGAGGCGGAGAAGCCGAGATCCTTGTTCATGTCGAGCGCGGCGAAGCTGACGTTCACGCGGTCGAGGAAGTTGAAGAAGTAGCAGAACATCAGGAAGGGGATCAGTCGTCGACCGACCTTCCGCATTGTATCGCGTTCCAGAGATTCCATCGCCATTCCCCTTATAGCTATTGCTTTATCGTGACGTGGCGGGCGTGCATGGCGGCACGAGCAGTCGTCATGCACCTGCGGCACGGTCCGCTTGGACTCGGTTCGTGCCACGTGGAAAGCCTACGACCGCGCGAATGGCGGTTGCAAGAATTTGCCGGTGCGGCGGGGGCAACACGATCCGCATCGGTGTTTCACATGATACCAAATGGCGCCGGCCGCGACACGCGGCACGCCGGCTCGGCGGCTACTTGAAGCCGAAGGCGTGCGGCACGGCCAGGGTGATCGCCGGCACCAGCATCACCACGATCAGGCCCAGGATCAGCCAGATATTGTAGATCAGGCACGGCTTCATGGTCTTGTTGGTCGGCGCGTCGCCGATGGCGCAGGCAATATAGTAGCCGATGCCAACGGGCGGCAGGAACACGCCGATGCCCACCGCCATCACCAGCAGGATGCCGTATTGCAGGGCGTCGATACCCATCCTCTCGGCCACCGGCAGCAGGATGGGTGCCGAGATCAGGATCGCCGGGAATCCTTCCAGCACGAAGCCGATCACGATCATCGCACCCATGCTCAGGAACAGGAACTCCATCGGATCGTTCAGCGCGGCGAAGGCGCTGGCCAAGGTGCGTCCCAGCCCGTCGATCACGATGGCCTGCGACAGCAGGTTGGCCATGGCGACCATCAGCAGGATCATCCCCGCGGTCAGCGCCGCGTCACGCAACGCGGTCCACGCCGAGCCGAACCCGACCGAGCGATAGACCAGTCCGGCGACGACGAAGCCATAGACGGATGCGAAGGACGACGACTCGGTCGGCGAGGCGATGCCGCCGACGATGCTGCCCACCACGATGACCGGCAGCAGCAGGGCGGGGATCGAGGCGGGGATGCTGCGCACCGCCCGTCGCAACGAGAAGGCGGGCCCCTTCGGCATCCGCCCGTTGCGGCTGCGCACCACGATCGCGACCATCAGCGCCAGCGCCAGGAACGCCGCCGGCAGGATCCCGGCCAGGAACAGCGCGCCCACCGAGAGGGTGGTGATCGAGCCCAGGATCAATAGCGCGAGCGAGGGTGGGATCACCTCTCCCATGGCAGCGGCGGCCGACAGCACCGCGACCGATTCCGTGGGCGGGTAGCCGCGGTCGCGCATCGGGCCCTTCATCACGCTGCCCACCGTCGCCATGTCGGCGGCTTTCGAGCCCGAGATGCCCGAGAAGATGTACATCGCCACCACCTCGGCCAGCAGCAGCCCGCCGGCCCAGTGGCCGACCCATTCCTGCACCATGTCGATCATGCGCTTGGCCAGGCCGCTGACCTCCATCAGCGCGCCGGCCAGCATGAAGAACGGGATGGCCAGCAGGATGAAGCTGGTGATGCCCGCCTGGTACGAGGCCGGGATGGCGGCAAGCGGAGTCTCGCCCGAGATGATGATGAACAGCGCCCCGCCCAGGCCCAGGATCACCGCGATGGGTGCCCCGGTCAGGAACGCGATCGCCATGATGATCGCCGCGGGCAGCAGCGGGTCGAAGTCGGCGCCCATGTCGTACAGGTGGCGCAGTTCATACATGCCAGCGCCCACCGCGGCGACGATGACAAAGGCCACCAGCACGCCGCGCCACGGGATGGCGGCCATCTTCTCCAGCGTGAACACCGCCATCAGGCCCAGGCCCAGCGCCTGCCAGCCGACGACGGCGGCGTTGGACACGCCCAGCACGGGCAGGGTCTGCATCAATTGCCGTGTGAAGAACTGAGGAAAGGCCGACAGCGAGACCGCGATCACCGCCAGCACCAGCCACAGCCCCGACGCGCGCAGGGCCGCGCCGCCGACGCCTGCCAGCCGGTCGACCAGCGCCGTATAGGCCATGCCGCCGGCGCGCCGGAAATATGCCGCCGATCCCAGCCAGGTCATGATGGCGATCAGGATGGCCGAGACGTCCTCGGCCACATGGATGCCGGAATTGAACCCGTACCGGGCGATGGTGTTGGCGAAGGTCAGCAGCAGATCGACGATGATCGCCACCACCACCACCGCCTCGTTGACCAGGGCGACGGTGTTCAGGATCGCTGGCAGCATGGCGGGGCGTCAGGCCGGACCGAGAGCCTTGCGGGCCTCCTCGACCAGATCCTTGCCCAGCACGCCCTCGAACTGCGCGATCACCGGCCTCGTGGCCTCGACAAAGGCCGCTCGGCCCTCCGGCGTGATGTCGTTGATCTGCACCAGGCCGGCCAGCTTGTCGCGGGATTCGGCGATCGCCTTGTTCTGCGCGATCCACTGCTTGTCGGTGGCGGACTTCATCGCCTGGTTGATCATCGCCTTTTCCTCGGCGCCGAACCCGTCCCACAGGGCCTTGTTCATGCCGACGACGAAGGTGTCCATGATATGGTTGGTCAGCGAAACGTATTTGGTGACTTCGTAATACTTGCCGGTGATCATCTCCGGCAGGCCGCTGTCGAACCCGTCGATCGTTTTCTGCTGCAGGGCCAGATAGACCTCGGAGTAGTCCATCGCCACCGGGTTGGCCCCCAGGGCGCGGAACTCGGTCAGGTAGACCTGGCTGGAGATGACCCGCAGCTTCAGGCCTTCCAGATCCTTGGGCATGTGGATCGGGCGGACATTGTTCACGACATGGCGCGGCCCGTTCATCCACGATGCCAGGAACTGGAACCCGGCTGCGTTGGCATAGGTGTTCAGCCTGGCGCCAAACGGGCCCTCCATGGCGGCGCGCAGCCGTTCGGGCGAGCTGACCAGGAACGGCAGGCTGAGCACGTCCATCTGCTTGATGAAGTTCGAATACCAGGCCGGCACGGTGATCAGCATGGACTGCGTGCCAAGCTGCACCGAGGTCAGCATGTCCTTCAGCCCGCCAAGCTGGGCGTTCGGATAGACCTCGACCTTCAGCTTGTTGTTCGACAGTTTCAGCAATTCTTCCGAGAAGTCGACCATCGCCTGGTGATAGGTGGTGTTGGTCGACATCGGACTGCCGAAGCGAAGCGCGCGCTGGCGTCCCTGGGCGATGGCCGGTGCCGCCAGCGGCACGGCCGCGGCGGCGAGCGAGAGGCCGATCAGGCCGCGGCGGCCCATCGTTGTGGCGGCGCTGCGCGTTGGTATGGTCATGTGTCCGGTCCTGCGTTTCAACCCTGGCGTACAGCGTAAGGCGGCGAGGGGAGTCGCAGCAAGGCAGGGGCCGGGCTGATCCCGGCATGAAAAACCCCGCCGGAGCGGGGTTTTTCACTGCCTGGGCCGGATGTCAGCCGTTGCGTTTCCGTCGCGCGAAGCCAAGGCCGGCAAGGCCGAAGCCAAGCAGGGCGAGGGAGGCGGGTTCCGGCACCTCGGTCGTCGTGGTGTTCAGGTTGTAGCCGATCACGTCCAGGCCAATGACCTCGGGCGAGGTAGAGGTCAGGGTCGGGGTGCTGCCCGGCGTGCCGAACGCGTCCTGCACCTGTGCGAGCGAGCTGCTGACCCAGTCGCCATAGTCGCCGCCGTTGTCGCAGTTGTTCAGCCCGACCAGGTTGGTGACGCCGCCGTCGATCGAGAGATATGCGGTCGGCGGGTTGGTGCAGCTGGCGTTGGACGCATAGCTGCGGACGCCGGCGGCGGACCAGCGGAACAGGTCTTCCGCCTGCGGGTGGCCGCCCAGGAAGCTGGTGCTGGGCAGTTCCGAACCCAGGCCCAGCGCCTCATCGATTTCGTGCATCGCGACGGCGGCCAGGCTGTACGGGGTCGACCCGATCAGCGACAGGTTCAGGCCGATGCAACTGTCGCCGGTGCCGATCGGGCAGCCGGAGACGGAGGCGAGGCTGCCGCCCGAGGCGCTGAAGCCGAGGGCGCGGGCATTCGCGGTCTTGATGCTGACCGAGCCGGAGCCGGTGACCGGATTGGTGGCACCGCCGGGCAGGCTGGCCAGGGCGGTCGCATCGGCCGTGCTCGACTGGTCGGCGATCAGTGCGGTGTGGAAGCTCGAATAGCCCACGGTCACCAGGTAGGTCGTGCTCTGCCCAAGCCCGCTGGCCATGTTGTAGAAGCCGATATCGACCGAGATCGGGTCAGAGAACGTGGTCTGGTAGAAGTTGACGACGTTGCCCATGATCGCGAGGTCTCCGGCGGAGAAACCCGAGCCATAGGTGGCGTTGATGGTCAGCGCCGATGCCGGGACAGGCAGGCCGAGGCCCACCATCATTGCCCCGCCGGCGGCCATCGCGAGAAGCTTCGTCTTCATATGTCTTGTTCCGACCTTCGATATCCGAACCGGCCGCCCCCGCGCGTAGACGATGCGCAAGGGCGGCTGGCGATGATGGTGTCGGAGCAATACGCAATTTTCATACCATATTGTAAATGACTGATTTGATTAACGCGAGCAGGTTCCCTTCGCAGACTGTGTAAACTATTCCGACGCTCGCACACCCGTCAGGCAGCGCGAACTCCCACGATGAACCGCCCGATCTCACGGTCCAGCTCGGTCGCACGCTCGGACAATTCATGCGCCGCTTGACGCACCTGGTGCGCCGCTTCGCCCGTCTGTGACGCACCCTGGCTGACACCGACGATGTTCGACGTCACCTGCTGCGTGCCCTGCGCCGCATGCTGCACGCTGCGCGCAATCTCCTGCGTCGCGCTGCCCTGCTGCTCGACGGCGGCGGCGATCGCCGTGGCAATCTGGTTCACGTCCTGGATCGTGCGGCCGATGGCCTCGATCGAGGTCACCGCCTCCCGCGTCGCATCCTGGATCTGCGTCACCTGCCGCGCGATATCCTCGGTCGCTCGGCCGGTCTGCGTCGCCAGGCCCTTCACTTCCGACGCCACCACGGCGAACCCCTTGCCGGCTTCGCCCGCCCGTGCCGCCTCGATCGTCGCGTTCAGCGCCAGCAGGT
>CAYZKM010000298.1:0-6334 GCA_964478525.1 uncultured Bifidobacterium sp. | reverse complement strand
CGAGGAAGCCCGCATGAAGATTCGTGCCGCGGTGCAGGCGGCCAGGGAATCCGGCATCCTGATCCTGGCCCGCACCGATTGCCGCCCGACCCAGGGCATCGACGAGGCGGTCGCCCGGATCGAGATGTACGTCGAGGAAGGCGCGGACATCCTGTTCCTCGACTCCCCGGCCGACGACACCGAGATCCATCGCGCGGTGGCGGCGGCGAAGGGCCGGCCATCGTTTGCCGTGCTGTCGCCCGGCGCGCCGCGGGCCACGCCGTCGCGCACGCAGGCCGAGGCTCTGGGCTTCAAGATCGGCACCTACCCGACCGGGATGCTGTCGCCGGCTACCGCCGGCTTGAAGGCGGGTCTCGCGGCTTTGGTTGCCGGCGAAGCCGAATCCGCCACCGCGCTGCCCCCCGCCGAACTTCGCGCAACGCTCGGCTATGGCAACTATGACGACCACGCCAGGCAGTTCATCATCAAGGCCTGAACCGTGTGGCGCGTGGTCCAGGGGCCACGCGCCAAGGGTGCATCGATCGGGCCCGCTACTTCGGCGGATCGAGCTGCTCCATCAGCGCCAGGCCCTCCATCGCCAGGCCATAGCCCAGCAGGTCCTGCATCCGCTTCTTCAGATATTCCGTGAACATCAGCCGGGTATAGCGCAGCAGCAGGGTTGGCTTCTGCACCAGCAGTTCGGCATGTTCCCAGGCGCGGGCAAGGACCTTGTCCCGTGGCAGGATTTCCGCGACCAGCCCCAGGTCCTTCATGTCCTGCGCCGACAATGTCTGCCCGGTCAGCAGGAAATACCGGCCGCGATTCATGCCCATCAGCAGCGGCATCACGATGTGCATCCCGTCGCCGGGCAGCATGCCCGAAACGAAATGGGCGGAATCCTGAAACTGCGTGGTGTCTGATGCCAGGACGATGTCGGACAGCAGGGGAATCTCGCCATGCCGCCAGGCCGGACCGTTGATGGCCGAGATCACCGGCACCTCGATATTCAGCAGGTTCATCAGCAGCGCCCGGCCTTCCCAGTGCACCCGGTCATAGGCGTTGGCGGTGATGCCCTGCGCGAGCGAGCGCGATCCGGTGGATGCGCGGATGCCCGAGAACTCGTCGCCGGTGCCGGTCAGGATCACGACGCGGTTGTCGCGGTCGCGCGCGACATCGGCGAAGGCGTCGGGCAGTTCGCCATGCGGCACCAGGCCCCAGCGCAGCGGGCCGTCATCGGTGTGGAACCGCATCTCCAGGATGCCGTTCTCGCGGCGCATATGGATGCAGGAATACTTGGTGGCGTAACTGTCGAACCGGCTCATGGGACGTTGCCTCGCGTGGTTTGGTTGCGCCGATTAGCGCGCTTTCCGGCTGACCGTAAACGGTCAGCGCGCGCTATCTTATTGTCTGACCGCATGATCGACACGCTGCCACGATCCCGCTCAGCGTGATCATGCGCTAGACCGCGTTTCCGGGCGGGCATCAAAGGCGGTGCCCCTTGACGCTGCCCGCCCCGCTTGTTGTCCTGCCCGCAGCAAGCGAGAGGAAACGCGCCATGGATGAAGTGCTTCTGGTCGAAAATCGCGGCGCGGTGCGCCTGTTGACGCTGAACCGCCCGACGAAGCTGAACGCGCTGAACCACGACCTGGTGCACGCGCTGACCGATGCGCTGCACGACGCGCAGGACGACGCCAGCGTGTCGGTGCTGATCCTGCGCGGTGCCGGACGGGCTTTCTGTGCCGGCGCCGATACCTCGGTGCCGCGCCCGTTCACGGCCGAGAACCGGCCCAACCTGATCCGCCATGGCGATCGGAACATTGCACTGACGAAACTGCTGGCGCGCGTCGACAAGCCGATCATCGCGGCGGTGCACGGCTATGTCCTGGGTGCCGGCTGCGGCCTGGCCTTCGGCAGCGACCTTGTCGTGGCGGCCGAGAGCGCGCGGTTCGGCTATCCCGAGCTGAAGGCCGGCCTGGCGGCGACGACGGTGACCGCGCAGGCGGTGCATCTGATCGGGCGCAAGATCGCGTTCGAGATGCTGACATTGTGCGAGAACGTGCTGCCGCAGCGGGCGTACGAGCTGGGGATGGTGAACCGCGTGGTGCCCGACGACCGCCTGCTGGACGAGGCGATGGCGATTGCCGAGAAGCTGGCTGGCTGGAATCAGGAGCAGCTGACCCAGACGAAGCGGACGTTCCAGCGCGCGGTCTCGCTGTCGCCGGAACAATCGCTGGAGATGGCGCGCGACGTGTCCATCATGCTGGGAAAATTTCCGAAGTAACGACCGGCGGCCGCCGGCCACGACATCGGCGGCCGCCTACGCCCCCAGGTAGAACTGGCGGATCAGCTCGTTGTTGTTCAGCTCGTTCGCGGAACCGCCCTCGAACGCGATTTCTCCATGCACGATCACGTATCCACGATCGGCGATACGGATCGCCTGGGTGAAGTTCTGTTCCGCCATCAGCACCGAAAGCTGATAGCCCTCCTTCAATTCCTTGATCTTGTCGATCGTCCTTGAAACCAGCAGCGGCGCCAGCCCGACGCTGGGTTCGTCCACCAGCAGCAGCCGCGGCGCCGACATCAGGGCCCTGGCGAGTGCGACCATCTGCTGTTCGCCTCCGCTCATGGATCCTGCCAGCTGCTTGCGCCGTTCGGCCAGGCGCGGAAACACCTCGAAGCAGAACGCCAGGTTGCGCTCGATCTGCGGGCGGGCGGTCATGCGGAACGCGCCCATCAGCAGGTTTTCCTGCACCGTCAGCTTTGGAAACAGCCGCCGCCCCTCGGGCACGAAGGCGATGCCCAGTTCCACCACCGCTTCCGTCGACAGGCCTACCAGGTCGTGCCGAGCGCCATCGATCTCGGCGACGATGGTGCCGGCCGAGGGGCGCACCATGCCCATGATGCACTTCATCAGCGTGGACTTGCCGTTGCCGTTGGTCCCCAGCAGCGCGACGGTCTCGCCCTCGCGCACCGACAGCGTCACGCCGTGCAGCACGCTGACCGCGCCATAGCCGGCATCCAGGCCGGTGATGGAAAGGCTAGCTGCCAAGATACGCCTCGACCACGTCGGGTTGCCGCACCACCGCCTGCGGATCGCCATCGGCGATCTTCCGCCCGGCCACCAGCACCACCAGGCGCTGGGAGAAGGCAAGCACGGCGCGCATGATGTGCTCGATCATGATGATCGTCACGCCCTGCTGGTTCAGTCGCAGCAGCAGGGCCAGGATGTCGTCGACCTCCTGGTGCGACAGGCCGGCCATCGCCTCGTCGGCGATCAGCAGCCGCGGGTCGGCGGCCATCGCGCGGGCGAGTTCCAGCTTGCGCATCTCGATCTGGGTCAGGTCATTGGGCCGCCGCTGCGCCTTGTCCTTCAGGCCCACCATATCCAGCAGTTCGTCGCAGCGCGCTGCGATCCCGGCGTCGGTGCTGCGTGCCTGTGTCGCGTACAGGATCGGCACGCGCAGGTTCTCGGCCAGGGTCATGGTCATGAACGGGCGCGGCAACTGGAAACTGCGCGCCATGCCCATCCGCGTGCGCTGATGCGCCGACAGCCCGTCCATGCGCCGTCCGTCGAAGGTCACGCTGCCGATCTCGTTGCGCAACGTTCCGCACAGGCAGTTCACCAGCGTGCTTTTGCCCGACCCGTTCGGCCCGATCAGGCCCAGCCGCTCACCGCGGCCGACTTCCAGGTCCACCGCCTCCAGTGCCACGAACCCGCCGAACCGCTTGCCCAGGCCGGCAACCTGCAGGATCGCGCCGGTCATTTGCGGAACCAGCCGATGATGCCGCGCGGCGCGGCGACGACGAAGACCACCAGCAGCACGCCGACGATCAGCAGCGACAGCGCCGAGGAGATGGTGACCGTCGCCGCCTGTTGCAGCGTGCCCAGCAGCACCGCGCCCACCACCGGGCCGATCCAGGATGACGTGCCGCCGATCAGCGGCATGGCGATCGTATTGACGGCGTAGCTCAGGCTGAACGCCGAAGACGGATCCAGATAGGTGACGTAGTACGGCAGCGGCGCGCCCGCCATGCCCATGAACCCGCCCGACAGCGCGGTGGCGATCAGTTTCAGCCGCAACGTCGGCACCCCCGATGCCTCGGCGGCGAGTTCGTCATCGCGGATCGCGGCAAAGCCATAGCCCAGGCGCGAATGCTCGATTGCGCGGGCGGTGGCCACCGCGATCACCGACAGGGCCAGCATCACGATGAACAGGTATTCGATGTAGTCGCCGCCGTGGATCGGCGATTCGGCGGGGCGCAGCACATAGGCGCCGCGCGACCCGCCGACGAAGCTCCAGTTGGTGACCAGCGTCTGCATCACGACCGCCATCGCCAGCGTCGCGATCGAGAAGAACGTCCCGCGCAGCCGCAGCGTCAGGTATCCGGTGCCCAGCCCGACGAAGCCCGAGACGATGGTGCCGATCAGGATCATCGCCGGCAGCGGCATGTCCTCGACCGTCTTGTGCAGCACGACGGTGGAATAGGCGCCGATGGCGAAGAACGCAGCGATGCCGAAATTCACATAGCCGGTATAGCCGCCCAGGATGTTCCACGCCGTCGCCAGCACGATGTATTGCAGCACGACATAGCCGGCGAAGAACGCGTAGGAATTATCGACCAGGCGTGCGGCGCCGAAGGTTGCGGCGGCAACGGCCACCAGGATCAGGATGAAGGCGGGGTTCTTCATCGTCAGCGCCCGAACAGCCCGTTCGGCCGCCAGGCCAGGGTCAGCAGCAGGAAGCCGAAGGCGACGGCGGGCGACCAGAACGGGCCGTAGAAGGTCGAGGTGATGCTCTCGACCACGCCCAGCGTCACCGCCGCGGCCATCATGCCGCTGAAGCTGCCCAGGCCGCCCATCACGCAGATGGCGAAGACGCGGCCGATATATTCCCGCCCGATCGATGGTTCGACCGGCTGGATCACGATCAGGATCGCACCCGCGACCGAGGCGGTGGCGATCGACAGGCCAAAGGCGATGCGCTTGATCCGGCTGGGGTTCGCCGCCATCAGCCGCAGCGCCAGCGGGTCCTGCGCCACCGCCTGCATGGCGCGTCCGACGAATGTCCGGGACATGAACAGCTGCAGCCCGATCAGCATCGCGATCGACACCAGGAACGGCACCAGCAGGCGCATCGGCAGGGCGAACGGCCCGAAATGGACGGTGGGGCCGATATAGATCGCCTCCACCAGCCGGTAGTCGACGCCGAACACCAGGACCAGTGTCACCTCGGTGATGAACAGGATGCCGAAGAAGAACGCCAGGCCGCGGATGGACGCGTCGCCGCGCCGTTCGAACGCCACGTCATAGACGTGGTACACCGCCATCCCCAGCGCATAGAACGCGGGCGCCACCAGGATGCTGGCCACGATCGGGTCGATGCCCAGCACCGCACTGCCGATATAGGCGATGTAGGAGCCCAGGATGATGAAGGCCGGGTGGGCGATGTTGACGATGTCGAGCATGCCGAACGAGATCGCCACGCCGATCGTCACGGCCGCGTAGAAGCCACCCAGCAGCAGGCCGGAGATCAGGGCGTTGCCCAGCAGGTCGAGCGTCAGGTCCATGGTTCGTTTATGACGTTTCCAACCGGCACTGTGACGAACCATCCCCGGTTTGGCTAGACCATGATCATGCCGAGCGGACCCGTACCGGGGTGCGAATCGTGCTACCAAACAATGGGATACGGCGCGCCGGCCGTTTCCGGTCCGCCAAGGGGCGCCTCGGACGGCGATATTTCGCCGCCCCGGCCGATTTCGCGCTAGCGCGCTTTCCGGCTGACCGTAAGCGGTCAGGGCGCGCTATCTTATTGTCTGATCGCATGATCGACACGCTGCCACGATTCCGCTCAGCGTGATCATGCCCTAGGAATGCGTCCGATGTGCCTGTGTCATGGAATTGCCGGCCTGTGTGCCCCCGGCCGCCGCACCGTGCTGCGCGGCGCCGGCGCGACGGCCCTGGTCGCGCCGCTGCTGAGTGGTTGCGACGCCGACGACTGGATCATCAACCTGGTGCCCGAAAGCCAGGTCATGGCCATGAGCCTGAAGACCTGGGACCAGATCAGCATGACGACGCCGCCCAGCCGCGACGAACGCCGGCAGGGCATCGTTCGCGGCATCGCCGATCAGGTGCTGCGGTCGAACGGGTACAATCCCTCGGCCTGGCAGGTGACGCTGTTCGCCAGCCCCCAGGTCAATGCCTTCGCCCTGCCCGGCGGGCGCATCGGCGTGTTCGAGGGCATGTTCAAGGTGGCCGAGAACCGCGATCAGCTGGCCGCCGTGATCGGGCACGAGATCGGCCATGTCACGGCTCGCCACGCGCAGAACCGGATGAACGCCGATGCCATGCGCCGGC
>CAYZKM010000297.1:0-6336 GCA_964478525.1 uncultured Bifidobacterium sp. | reverse complement strand
GCTGCTGTCCACGCCGCCGGACATGGCGACGACGATGCGCATCGATCAGCCCATCGCGTTGCGGGTCGCGGCCGGCAGCTTCACCACCAGCCCGTCCAGCGCGTCGGTCATGACGATCTGGCAGCCCAGGCGCGACGTTTCGGTCAGGCCGAACGCCAGGTCCAGCATGTCCTCCTCGTCTTCCGTCGGGGCGGACAGCTTCTTGAACCAGGCGCCGTCGACGACGACATGGCAGGTGGAGCAGGCCAGCGACCCCTCGCAGGCGCCCTCGATGTCGATGCCGTGCTTGTGGGCGATTTCCAGCACCGACAGGCCGTTGGGGGCATCGACCTCGCGGCGCGAGCCATCGCGCTCGATAAAAACCATCTTGGGCATTGATCTCAGGCCTCGGCCAGTCGTTCCGTGACGGGGTGGTCCGCCGCCGGGCCCGCCACGGCTGGGGCGCGGTGGGCGGCGAGCAGGGCGGTTGCCGCGAATTCGATATCGGCGGCCGAGGTAAAGCGTCCGATCCCGATCCGCAAGGTGCGGGATGCGGATTCGTCGGACAGGCCCAGGGCTTTCAGCACATAGGATGGCTCGACCTCGGCCGAGGAGCAGGCCGAACCGGTCGACACGCACAGATCCGCCGCCGCCGCCATCAGCTCGGCCGCGGTCCGGTCGGGAAACGTGACATTCAGATTGCCCCCGATGCGGGCGTCGGTGCTGCCATTGACCGCGATGGCGGGGATCCCCTCGCGCAGCCGCCCCAGCAGGGTGGCGCGCAACGCGGCGATACGGACGGCCTCCTCGGCCATCTCCTGGCCCGCCAGGCGGCAGGCCTCGCCCAGGCCGACGATCAGCGGGGTGGGCAGCGTGCCCGAGCGGAACCCGCGCTCCTGCCCGCCGCCCGAGAACAGGGGCATCAGGCGCACGCGCGGGCGGCGGCGGACGAACAGCGCGCCGATGCCCTTGGGGCCATAGATCTTATGGCCGCTGACCGATGCCAGGTCGACCTTCCACGCCGCCAGGTCCAGCGGGATCTTGCCCGCCGCCTGCGCCAGGTCGGTGTGGAACAGGGCGCCGGCTGCCTTGGCGATGGCGGCCAGGGCGGGAATGTCCTGCACCACCCCGATCTCGTTGTTCACCGCCATCACGCTGACCAGCAGGGTCGGTACCGCCAGGGCCGCGCGCAGGGTTTCGGGATCCAGCAGCCCGTCCGGGCGCACCGCCAGCACGACGGGCTCGAACCCTTCCCCGGCCAGGTCGGCCACGGATTCGAGCACGCATTTATGCTCGGTTGCCACGGTGACGATGCGCCGGCGCGGGTCGTCCATCCGCGCGGCGAAGCGGGCGGCGCCCTTGATGGCGATGTTATTGCTTTCGGTCGCGCCCGAGGTGAACACGATTTCCCGCGCATCCGCCCCCAGCAGGGCGGCGACGCCGGCGCGCGCGGCCTCGACCGCGGCCTCGGCGGTGCGGCCCATCACGTGTTCGGCGCTGTGCGGATTGCCGTATTGCTCGGTGAACCAGGGCAGCATCGCGTCCAGCACGCGCGGATCGCATCGCGTGGTCGCCTGGTTGTCCAGATAGACGGGCCGGTTGGGGCGGAGAGGGGCGTTGGTCATGCGGCTCATGTTGTCCTATGCCGCGTGCGGCACCAGGGCCGGGCGCAGCCGAGCGGACATGCGCTGGTAGGATGAGGCGAAGGCGGCGATGGCCGTGGCGGTAGCGTTCCAGGGCAAGGAGACGCGGATCGCCTGTCCGGCCAGCGGCCCGAGGCCCATCGCGGCCAGCACATGGCTGGCGGCCACCTTGCCGGAGCTGCAGGCCGCGCCGGCGCTGACGGCGATGCCGTCCAGGTCCAGCGCGATGACCTGCGCATCGGCGCGCACGCCGGGCAAGGCGAGGCAGGTGGTGTTGGGCAGGCGTGGCGCGCCGGCACCGCAGACCACCGCGCCCTGGGCGATGGCGGCGGCCTCGGCCTGGTCGCGCAGCGCGGCCAGGGTGGCGGCCAGCGAGTCGGACCCGGCGCAGGCCAGCGCGGCGGCGGCGAACCCGGCGATCAGCGGGGCGGCGAGCGTGCCACCGCGGCGCCCGCGCTCCTGCCCGCCGCCGGCGATCAGCGGCCTTATATGAGAGACGGCGGGTGCCAGCAGCAGCGCGCCGATGCCCGCCGGCCCGCCCAGCTTGTGGGCCGACAGCGCCATCGAGTCGGCGCACGGTGTCACCGCCAGCCGGCCCGCGGCCTGCACCGCGTCGACATGCAGCAGCGCGCCGTGGCGGCGGCACAGTTCGGCGGCCTGCGCGATGGGCTGGATGGTGCCGGTCTCGTTGTTCGCCCACATCAGGCAGACCAGGGCGGGGCCGCCGCCGGCCAGCAGGGTTTCCAGCGCGTCGAGATCGGCGAGTCCCGACCGGTCCACCGGCAGGATGGTGGCCGCGGGGGCGGCGGCGCGGACGGCATCGTGCTCGGTTGCGCCGATGATGATGCGCCGCCCGGTGCCCAGGGCGTGGATGGCGAGCGCATCGGCCTCGGTGCCGCCGCCGGTGAACACCACCTTGGCCGGGCGGACGTCGAAGCGGGCGGCGATCGCCTCGCGGGCATCGTCGACGATCCGGCGCACCGCGCGCCCGGCGGCATGGACCGAGGACGGGTTGCCGGTGTGCTCCAGCGCGGCCAGCATCGCCGCCTTCGCCTCGGGGCGCAGCGGTTCGGTCGCGTTGGCGTCCAGATAGTGCATGCTCATTCGGCGGCGAGGGTTTCGGTGGGGATGGCCGGCACCGCGATCGCGCGCCCGGTCACCCGCCCGGCGATCACGTCGGCCAGGGTGACGCCGCGCAGGAACAGCTCGATCTGGCGGCCGAGTTCGAACCACAGGTCATGGGTCTGGCAGCGTTCGCCCATGCCGCCGGGGAAGGGGCCGGCGAGGCAGCCGCCGCTGCCGGGTTCGCAGCGTGTGGCGTGGATCGGTTCGTCGACCGCGGCGACGATGTCGGCGATCGGGATCAGCGCCGAGGAGCGGGCCAGCCGGTAGCCGCCGCCGGGGCCGCGCGCCGAGGCGACCAGACCGGCGCGCCGCAGCTTGCCGAACAGCTGTTCCAGGTACGAGAGGCTGAGCTGCTGGCGCCCGGCGATCTCGGCCAGGCAGACGGGGCCGCATTCGCAGCCGATGGTCTGGCGCGACGCCAGGTCGACCATGGCCATGACCGCATAGCGGCCGCGGGTGGAAAGCTGCATGTCAGACCCCCGTGTGCTGCGGGGACGACTGCGCGGCGGACACGGTCAGGCGGGCGAGGCGTGCCTCGACCTCGGCCAGTTCGGCGCGCAGGCCCTCGATATCGCGCAGCAGCGGGTCGAGCCCGTCGTCGCACGGCATGCCATAGGGATCGAAGGGGGCTTCCCGGCGCGGCAGGCGGCGGTCGACCGGGCGGGCGGGGATGCCGACGACGGTGGTGTCGGCGGGGACCGGGTCGACCACCACGGCGTTGGAGCCGATGCGGGCGTTGTCGCCGACGGTGAACGGGCCCAGCACCTTGGCGCCGGCGCCGATGATGACGTTGTTGCCGATGGTGGGGTGGCGCTTGCCGCCCATCGACCGCGCGGTGCCCAGCGTGACCTGGTGATAGAAGTAGCAATCGTCGCCGATCTCGGCGGTCTCGCCGATCACGACGCCCGTGCCGTGGTCGATGACCAGGCGTCGGCCGATCCTTGCGGCGGGATGGATCTCGATGCCGGTCACCCAGCGGGCGAGATGGGATGACAGCCGGCCCAGCAGGTGGAACCCGCGCTGCCACAGCGCGTGCGAGAGGCGGTGCCACAGGACCGCATGCAGGCCGGGATAGCACAGCACGACTTCCAGCGAAGACCGGGCCGCGGGGTCGCGTTCGCGGTATGTGCGTATCGTCTCACGCAGGAACATGAAAGCCATGCGACATTTCCATTATGAAAATTCGGTAAACCTGTCCTATAGTCCGCTCCGGCCTGAGGCGGAGCATCCAACCCAGGCCCCAGTCATGAGGGGAAACCCGCTATCGGATCAGGAGGAAGCGAGAACCCTTTCAGCACGTGACCCGGACGCCAAGGTATAATTCCCGACTCCCACAGTCAAGATTAGCCAGGGCGGCCTCACGGCAAGCTGATGCAGGGCAACCTCCCGACCTGAGCGGGTTGGACGACTGGCTCGCACAATGCGGGCTTTGTGTAACAGGGGACGGCAGGCAGGGCAGGGCCAAGAGGGCCCCTGTCATTGTGCTGTCGAGTGCGACAGGAAACAGGTTTCGAATAGCCATGCCCGAGGTTATGTTTGCCGGCCCTGACGGCCGGCTCGAAGGCCGATATCATCATTCCAAGGAGAGCGGTGCGCCCGTAGCGCTGATACTCCACCCCCACCCGCTGCATGGCGGGACCATGAACAACCGTATCACCTACTCGATGTACCAGGCGTTCCAGCGCCTGGGATGCTCGGTGATGCGGTTCAATTTTCGTGGGGTGGGCCGCAGCCAGGGCCGCTATGACGGCGGCATCGGCGAAATCGGCGATGCCGCGGCGGCGCTCGACTGGATGCAGGCGGTGAACCCGAACCATGGCGGGCTGTGGATCGCCGGCTATTCGTTCGGTGCCTTCATCGGCATGCAACTGCTGATGCGCCGACCGGAAATCTCCGGCTGGGTCAGCGTCGCCCCGCCCGCCAACCACTATGATTTCGGCTTCCTGGCGCCGTGCCCGTGCGGTGGCCTGATGCTGCACGGCGACGCGGACGAACTGGTTCCCGAACCGGCGGTGCGCAAGCTGGTCGACAAGCTGAACACCCAGAAGGGCGTGCACGTCGATTATCGCGTGTTCGGCGGCGCCGACCACGTGTTCGCCACGCATGCCGACCAGGTCGCCGAGTCGGTCGAGGATTTCTGCGGCAAGTCGATCGCCCGCCGCCAGATGGCCCTCGCCGCCGACTGATCCCGCCACGCGGACACAGCGAAACACCCCCTTGGCCACCGCGCCCTGGGGGTTTTCGTGTTTGGGGAGTTTTCGTGCGGCTTCAGCCGGATATCTCGGCGATCCGCCCGCCCGTCAGCGCGGTGGCGACCCCCGTCGTGCCCGGAAAGCTCAAGGGCAGGCCGGCAACCACCCGGGCGGCAAGGAAACCGAAGCACTGCGCCTCCAGCGCATCGCCGTCCCAGCCGACGGTCTCGACCGGCGCGACCGGTGCGGGCAGGGCGGCCCGCAGCGCGTCCATGATCGCCCCGTTGTGCCGCCCGCCACCGCAGACCAGCCACCGCCGGGGCGCGGCGGGAAACCGCGCCAGGGCGACCGCGCCGGCGGTGAAGGCGGCCAGGGTCGCCGCCCCGTCGGCGGGCGGCAGCGCCGACAGACCGCTTTCGGCCAGGGTCCGGGCGAAGTCCAGCCGATCGAGCGACTTCGGCGCGGGCCTGGTGAAATACGGATGCGCCAGCAGCCGGTCCAGCACCGGGCGGCTGACGGTCCCGGAACGGGCCAGCGCGCCGTCGCGGTCGAACGCTTGGCCGGTGTGGCGCGCGATCCAGTCGTCCAGCGGCCCGTTGCCCGGCCCAGTGTCGAAGGCGAACAGCGTCCCGTCATCGCCGATCCAGGTCACGTTGGCGACGCCGCCGATGTTCAGCACCGCCAGCGGGCGCGCAACGTCGCGCGCCAGGGCGGCGTGATAGACCGGCACCAGCGGCGCGCCCTGCCCACCCGCCGCCACATCGGCCGACCGGAAATCATGGGCCACGCGGATGCCGGTGGCGCGGGCCAGCGCGGTGGCGTCGCCCACCTGCCAGGTCCGCCGCCGGTCGGGCTGATGCAGGATGGTCTGGCCGTGAAAGCCGATCAGGTCGGCGGGCTGGCCCAGTGCCCGCACCGCCTGGACGTGAAACGCGGTCAGCCGAGCGGTCGCCTCGGCCAGGGCGGGGGCGTCGGGCGGCAGGGTGGGGGCGGCATCCAGGATGCGCCGCAGCGCCCCACGCAGCGCGTCGTCATAGGGAATGGTCAGCGCCGGCCCGAACCGGCCGATCCGCCGCCCGTCGGTTTCCAGCCAGGCGGCGTCGACGCCGTCGAGCGACGTGCCGCTCATGAGCCCGATCGTGCGCAGCATTTATTTGCCCCCGCTTCCGTCTCTGCTAACTGGTCCCCGCGCTTATGAAACAGGTCCGCGGCGATGGCGATCCATGACTTCCTGAACGAAGCCCGGGAACGGGGCTTCATCTTCCAATGCACCGATATCGAGGCATTGGGCGCGGCGATGAAGGCCGGCCCGGTCCCGGCCTATATCGGGTTCGACTGCACGGCGGACAGCCTGCATGTCGGCAGCCTGGTGCAGATCATGATCCTGCGCCTGCTAC
>CAYZKM010000296.1:0-6339 GCA_964478525.1 uncultured Bifidobacterium sp. | reverse complement strand
CAGCCATGAAGGCACGCGGCTTCACCCCGGCCGATGACAACGAGGCCGATGCCCTTGCGCTGCTGTTGTGGGCAACGAGTGCGCGGGGAGGCCTGGCATGAGGTTCTACGACGCACCCCGTCCGCCCCGGTCCTGCCTGGACCTGGCACGCACCCCGACCACCCCGGTGGAGATCGACACCATGCGCCGTCGCGCCTGGCACGAGCAGGGCGTCGCGTCGATCCCAATCAATGACGTCACCGATCCCTGGCTCCGTCAGGCGATCGCCAACGAAGCAATCCGGCGTTGGGGCCGGCGCAATGGAGGTCACGCCGATGGCCGGTAAGCAGCGGAAGCGGAAGCCGGAGGCGGGTGGGCGGGAGGACCTGTCCAAACCAACGACCTGGCGCCGGCAGCACGGCGGCTTCACCGAGGCGTTCCGCGACGCAGATCCCGACACCGGCGCGGTGGTGTCGCACCGGCGCGCGATCGATCTGCTCGCAAGGCTCGAGGCCAACGGCACCATCACCGGCGAGATGCACGATGCGGGCGACATGTTCCTGGCACAGTTCCGAGCCGCGGCGATGGGGACTGTCCGCGTCATGCCACTGCTGCGGGTGGCCCCGACAACGGGAGACACGCTCACCGAGCGGGCGGCCGGGGCTCGGAGCAAGGTGGCGGAAGCAATGGACGCCCTCGGTGGTCCTGCCAGTGCCGCCGGGTCCTGCGTCTGGCACGTGGTTGGCTGCGAGACCTCGATCCGAGAATGGGCGTCTCGGCAGGGCTGGGGCGGGCGTCCTGTCGGTCATGCGCAGGCGCAGGGGATTCTCGTTGCGGCGTTGGGCATGCTGGTGACGCACTACGGGTTGGATGGGAATTGTCCGGTCCGACGTAGACAGACTACGAAAAGCCAAGCCGCTGTCAGTGTCGTTTGATGCGGTTCTGGCTCCGAAAGATTTTCAGGGTTGGACGCAAATACCCGGTTGACGGCTGGAATCCGTATCTGGTAGCCAAGCGATAACTGGTTGAACTGGGTCTGAAGCGGCGCCTCCCCTGGGACGGCGCCGTTTCTATTGGCGGGGGGATCGACGCATGCCAGGCGATCGGTTCTACCAGCGGCCGGCCTGGCGACGGTTCCGAGCCACCGTGCTGCAAGCACGTCCCATCTGCGAAGTGCCCGGCTGCGACGTTGTAGCGACAAACGTCGATCACATTGTCCCGCGCCGTCATGGTGGTGCTGACTTCGATCCAGCGAACGTGCAGGCGCTATGTGCCTCGTGCCATTCGGCAAAGACGGCAGTCCGCGATGGCGGTTTCGGCCGGGCGCATCGGCCTGGCGCGCCCATCCGGCTCGCCGGCTGCGACGTGACGGGAATGCCGCGCGATCCCGCGCATCCCTGGCGCGCCCAGGCTCCCTGAGACCCCGAGGGGGGATGGGGGGTCAAGTCTCTATGCAAGAATGGGGCCACATCCGGGCAGGGGATTTGCATTGAATCCCGCGATATTGGCATAGGGGGTGGGTGCCGCCGCGAATAGCAGACTCGCCATTAAATCAATAGCTTGGGGTTGAATCCGCTACGGCCATTCTCGCACCGCGAGACAAATTAGCCGCGAAATGCCCCGCAAATCGCCCGAAATGCAGGGCGAAGCAGCCCTTTTCCTGCCCGGAAAGGCCCCCAATGACCGCTAAACCCGCGAATTCCGGCTGGCCAGCGGACAAGACGGAACGCTGGCCCCTCGCGCGTCTGGCACCCTATGAGCGGAATGCGCGCACGCACAGCGATGATCAGATTGCCCAGATCGCGGCCAGCATCCAGGAATTCGGCTTCACCAACCCGGTGCTGGCGGACGAAACCGGCACCATCATCGCCGGTCATGGCCGGGTTCTGGCCGCGCAGAAGCTCGGGCT
This sequence comes from uncultured Bifidobacterium sp., assembly GCA_964478525.1. GTDB lineage: Bacteria > Pseudomonadota > Alphaproteobacteria > Acetobacterales > Acetobacteraceae > Rhodopila. The sequence continues at coordinate 4,451 of CAYZKM010000296.1, read as the reverse complement.
CGACGACGTGCCGGTCATGGTGGCGCGCGGCTGGTCCGAGGCACAAATCCGGGCCTACCTTCTGGCTGACAACAAGCTGGCGCTGAACGCCGGCTGGGACACCGAGACGCTGGCGCTTGAGCTGGGCGACCTGAAGGCCATGGGCTTCGACCTGGCGCTGACCGGGTTCAGCGACGCCGAGATCGCCGATCTGATGACGCCGGTGACGACCGATACGGCGCTCGACGGACCGGATGGCGAGGAACCCGACGCGGACGACCCGGCGGACGCCGACCCGGAACCGCCGCGCGCGGTGGTGACACGCCCTGGCGACCTATGGCTGCTCGGAGAGCATCGGCTGCTCTGTGGGGACTCGACGGACGCGGCCGCCGTGACCCGTCTGATGGATGGCAATCGGGCGGCGCTGCTGTTCACCAGCCCGCCTTACGGGAACCAGCGGAACTACACCACCGGCGGCATCGGCGACTGGGACGTGCTGATGCGCGGCGTGTTCGGCGGCATCGGTGATGTCATGACCGAGGACGGCCAGGTGTTGGTGAACCTTGGCATGATCCATCGCGACGGTGAGTGGCTGCCCTATTGGCAAGGCTGGCTGGACTGGATGCGCGCCCAGGGGTGGCGCCGGTTCTCGCTCTCGATCTGGGACCAAGGCCCGGGCCTCCCAGGCGATTGGAACGGTCGGCTGGCCCCCTCGTTCGAATTCATCTTCCACTTCAACCGCGCTGCTCGACAGGCGAACAAAATCATCCCCTGCCGCTGGGCCGGTCACGTCAACAGCGAGAAAGGCGGGTTGCGCGGCAAGGACGGCACAGTGGGCGAATGGACACACGCCGGACAGGGCGTGCAGGACATGCGTATCCCGGACAACGTCATCCGCATCACCCGGCACAAGGCGCGGGGCATCGAGACCGAGCACCCCGCGGTGTTCCCGGTGAAGCTGCCGGCGTTCCTGATGCAGACCTATACCGACGCCGGCGACATCGTATTCGAACCGTTCTCCGGATCTGGCACCACGATCCTGGCCGGTCAGCGGACTGGCCGCCGCCTACGCGCAATTGAACTGGCTGCGGAATATGTCGATCTGACCATCGCGCGCTGGCGGATGCTGCATCCCGACGTTCCGGTGGTGCTGGCCGACGACGGCCGGCTTTATGACGACGTGGCCCTGGAACGGACCCGACCGGACGTTGCAGACGCGCCCTGACCGCGACAGCGGCGCGACACGCGCACTCCCCGATAAACCCACGCAATCGGCCGGCCGTCGTGGCGGTCCCGATCGTGGCGACGCCCGTCACACGACGGCCTCCAGCCAACAGCTTGTTGGCTTCAACTCCCCATCGAAAGGCACGAACCGATGAACGCAAAGAAGCTGATTCTGACCGACGGCAAGACCCCGCGAGGTACCGGCATGCACGACACCGTGCCCGCAAGCGCGGATGATTGCCTGATTGACCTGTTCGGTGCGGTCCGCGTCATCGGCCAGGAGGCGATCGGCACCACCAAGTACAACCACGTCATGTGGGAGTTCAATCTTCCGCCGGATTATACCGACGGTGCCTCCATCGTCGCGACGTTCAACGCCGATTACACCGGCGCTGGCACGCCGGGCGCGACCACTCTCTCGGTGGCCGCCGAGGAGATCACGTCCACCGGCACAACCACGGCGATCACGGTGACGCCAGCCCTGCGCACGATCGTGGGCGGCGGATCGAACCTGACCTTCACCCTGACCGGCACGGGGCTCGTCCGCGGCGATCGGGTCAAGCTGCTGGCCACGATTGGGGTGCAGGAGACCGGTGGGGTCGATGGCCTGACGGGCCGCATCCGGAGCGTGCAGCTCGTCTGATCGGCCAGCACCCATGACAGCACGCCAGCGGAACGGATCGACCGGGAGGTCACCCATGCAGACAGACCTTCGTGTCGAGACGGTTCCGCTGGCTCAGCTGCTCCCCTACGCCGCCAACGCGCGCAGCCACTCGGACGAGCAGGTGGCGCAGATCGCGGCCTCGATCGTCGAGTTCGGTTTCGTCAATCCGGTGCTGGTGGATGAGGCAGGCACGCTGATCGCCGGCCACGGCCGTGTCCTGGCGGCCCGGAAACTGAGGCTGGAAACGGCCCCCGCCATCCGGCTGGGCCATCTGACCGAGGCGCAGGCGCGGGCGTTCCGGCTGGCGGATAACCAGATCGCGCTGAACGCCGGGTGGGATGCGGCGATGCTGCGGGCGGAACTGCTGGATTTGAAAGCCATCGGGTTCGACATGAACCTGGTCGGCTTCAGCCAGTCCGACCTCGCGGCGATGATGGCCGGAGACGGTGGTGCGGTGGATGAAGCGGCGGCCGACGAGCCGGCGCCGGAACCGCCGGTCGACCCGGTGTCGCGGTCCGGCGATCTTTGGATTATGGGTGAGCATCGGTTGCTATGTGGGGATTCCACGAATGCATCTGATGTCGCGCGATTGCTGGATGGTGGGCGACCGCACCTGATGGCGAGCGATCCCCCATATGGGGTGAACTACGATCCCGCCTGGCGGAATCGCGCGGGCGTCTCCGCAACGGATCGCACCGGCGCTGTCAGCAACGATGATCGCGCCGACTGGCGCGAGGCCTGGACGCTGTTCCCTGGCGACGTCGCCTACATCTGGCACGCCGGGCGCTACACGCGGATCGTGGCCGAGAGCCTGGAAGCATGTGGCTTCGCGATCCGCTCGCAGATCATCTGGGCGAAATCCCGGCTGGTCCTCGGTCGGGGTGATTATCACTGGCAGCACGAGCCGTGTTTCTACGCCGTGCGTGAAGGCAAGACCGGCCATTGGCAGGGCGCCCGCGATCAAACGACACTGTGGTCGATCGCGACACGCGGTGACGCGACCGAGGATCCCGAGACAGTGCATGGCACGCAGAAGCCGGTAGAGTGCATGCGCCGCCCGATCCTGAACAACAGCGCCCCTGGCGATGCGATCTACGAACCGTTTTCCGGCAGCGGCACGACGCTGATCGCGGCCGCAATGACCGGACGCCGCTGCCTGGCGATGGAGATCGACCCGGCCTATTGCGATGTCGCGGTGCAGCGCTGGCAGGATTTGACCGGCAAGACGGCGCTGCTGGACGGCGATCACCGGAGTTTCAGCGACATCAAAGCCGCACGGACCTGACGACGCGCCGCGTTGACGAGGTCGTTATCCGTTCCATAACGAAATCATGAACCAGAGCAAATTTATCGGAGGTAGCACGATGGAACGCTCAGCGTATCGTCATTCGATTGATCGCATGGCCCGTTGGCTCGTACTGCTTCGCACCGGTCTGCTTCACATCGTCCCATACCTGGCCATCGGGTTCGGCTGTGGCATCGCGGCCCAGATTGCCGAAGCGGTTCTGCCACGTATGCTCGGTGACTCGTGGCCGTCCTGGGGCGGTTTCGCCTGCTCGGTTGCCGGGCCGGGTCTGGCGGTCGTGACGATCCTGATCTGGTCCATCATGCGAGATCGGCCATTGCGGCCGGCGCGTTGATGCGTCGCGTCGATGGTTCGCAGCAGTCCAACGACGCAGGGGCGAGACTGGCGTCCCGCCCCGTAACTCTTACCCGTCGTGGGTCAGCCGTTTACTCTGTAGGTGCTGTAGGAACCTTTCGCGCCGGTCTTGTTGGGTCCGACCTGCCGCACCCGCTCGAGGGTCTCGACGGTGATGCCTTTCTTCTTCAATCCGGCAAGGAACCCACGTACGGTGTGTGAGGCCCATCCAGTAGCCTCGGCGATTTGGGGGCCACTGGCGCCCTCCGGCCGGCGGAGCATGGCGAGCACCGCGTCCTGCTTGGTGCCGGTCCGCGGCGGGCGGGGCGACGAGGCCCGGGTCGGTGCGCGTTCGGCAAGGGCGACCTGAAGCGCGGCCATGGGTCCCTCCAAGGCACCAATGATGTCCGTCTCGCGGTTGGCTTCGTCGTTCCAGGCGTCGAGAACCGCTTGTGCCGCCGTTCGAAGGGTCGCGCGTGTCGGCGCCGTGGGCGCGGCGTCCAGGGCGTCAGCCACGGCGGCGGCCTCGCGTGCCACCGCGTCGTCGGTGGCGGTGTCGGCGTCCGTGTCGCCCTGGTTGGCGGCTTCCGCCGCTTCCTCGGCCCTTTCTTCCTCTTCGGCCAGCCAGGTCAGGATGTCGCCGGCGACGCGTCCGGCGGGCCGGGCGTTGCTGAAGCCGTCCTCCAGCATGGTCTGGACTTCCGCCTCCTCGAGGATCGTCGCGTTGCAACCTTCCTCTGCCAGGAAGCCGATCACCGCCTGGGTGAAGGCCTCGATCGTCTGTGGTTTCGTCGGTGCCGTCGCACCAATCGCTGCCAGGCCCGCGTCGGTGGCGCGCAGCATCAGTGTCGAGCCGTCGTCTGTGGTGCGCCACGTATAGGCGGCGTCTTCGATCGGCGCTGGGACTTCCTCGACGAAGCCGTTGTTGAGCAGCGACCGCACCAC
>CAYZKM010000295.1:0-6352 GCA_964478525.1 uncultured Bifidobacterium sp. | reverse complement strand
TACCTGCCGCGCCTGTGCGAGCACTGCCTGAACCCTGCCTGCGTCGCTGCCTGTCCATCGGGCAGCATCTACAAGCGCGAGGAAGACGGCATCGTCCTGGTGGACCAGGACAAATGTCGCGGCTGGCGCATGTGCGTATCAGCTTGTCCCTACAAGAAGATCTATTACAACTGGCAGTCGGGAAAAGCCGAGAAATGCACCTTCTGCTACCCGCGCATCGAGGCTGGTGAACCGACAGTCTGCTCGGAAACCTGCGTCGGACGCATTCGCTATCTGGGCGTGATGCTGTACGATGCCGACAGGATCGAGGCCGCCGCGTCGGTAGAGCACGACCAGAACCTGTATCGTTCGCAACTGGACGTGTTCCTGGACCCGAACGATCCCGAAATCATCGCACAGGCCCGCCGTGACGGCGTCCCCGAACTCTGGCTCGAATCCGCTCGGCATTCCCCCGTCTACAAGATGGCGATCGAATGGGGCGTCGCCTTCCCGCTGCATCCCGAATACCGGACCCTGCCGATGGTCTGGTACGTGCCGCCGCTGTCGCCGATCCAGAGCGCGGCCGAGGTCGGTGCCATCGGCTGGGACAAGGATCTGACCGATGTCAACAGCCTGCGCATTCCCGTCCGCTATCTGGCCAACCTGCTGACGGCTGGCGCCGAGGCGCCGGTGGTGCTGGCACTGCAGCGCATGATCGCAATGCGCATGTATATGCGATCGCGCACGGTCGACAAGACAGCCAACACCGCGGTCCTTCAGCAGGTCGGCCTGGCCGAGAGCCAGGTGGAGGAAATGTACAAGGTGATGGCGCTTGCCGACTACGAGGATCGCTTCGTCATCCCCACCACCCATCGCGAATATGCCGAGAATACGTTCGACCTGAAGTCGGCCTGCGGCTTCACCTTCGGCAATGGCTGCTCCTCCTCGGATACCGGCGCGGGCAACCTGTTCGGCACGAAGAAAACCGCAGCCTCCAGCAGCAACTCCTCCCGGGTTGCCTTCCGCCACCTGCCGGCCCGCGCGGCGGGGGGAGCATGACGATGGACCCGATGCTGCCCCGCGCGCTGGCCGCGCTGCTGTCATACCCGACACAGGACCTGCTCGACGCCATCCCCGACATCCTGTCGGTGCTGGAGGCGCAGGCACCGCTGGTTCGCGCCCTGCCGGCCCTGCGCCGCCACTGCGCATGGCTGGCCACGACGGACCTGCTGGACGCGCAGGAATCCTATGTCGGGACATTCGACCGGATCCGCAGTGTCTCACTGCATCTGTTTGAACATGTCCATGGCGACGGGCGCGAACGTGGTCCGGCTATGGTCGAGCTCAGCGACATCTACGCCAAGGCCGGCCTCGCACCGACGTCATCGGAGTTGCCGGACTATCTGCCGATGCTGCTGGAATTCTCGGCCATCGATCCCGCGCAAGGCGTCGCGCTGCTGACCAATGCCGCACCGGTGATCGACCTGCTGCACGGTCGCCTGGTTTCTCGCGACAGCACCTATGCCGCGGTGCTGCACGCCGTGCTGGCGCTGTGCGGCCAGCGTCCGTCGGCCGAACCCGTGCCCGCCGAACCCGAAGAAACGCCGGAAGCACTGGACAAAGCCTGGGAAGAAGCCGCGGTCCTGTTCGGGCCCGGTTCCGACCCGGACTCGGAATGTGCATCGGGGCGATCCTGGGCCGCCGCACGCACGCCCCAACCGCCGTCCCACCGCCCCGTGGTCCGGCACGTCGCCGCTTCCTTCCAGGGCTGACCGTCATGATGAACTATCTGCACAATATCGTCTTCGGCCTTTACCCCTATGCCGCCATCATCGTCTTTCTGATCGGCTGCCTGCTTCGTTTCGAACGGGAGCAATATTCCTGGAAGAGCGGATCCTCGCAGTTGCTGCGCCGGCGGCAGTTACGCATCGGCAGCAACGCCTTCCATGTCGGCATCCTGTTCCTGCTGTTCGGCCACACTGTCGGACTGCTGACGCCGCACGAGGTATACGGCATCTTCATCACCGCACCGCAGAAGCAGATGCTGGCAATCCTCTCGGGTGGAGCGGCCGGCATCCTGTGCTTCATCGGTCTGACCATGCTGCTGCATCGGCGCCTGTTCGACCCGCGCATCCGCTTGACATCCAGCGTCGGTGACATCGGCATCCTGGTGTTGCTGTGGCTGCAACTCGTCCTCGGCCTGATCACCCTGCCCTATTCGCTCAGCCATCGCGACGGCCACGTGATGATGCAACTGTCGCATTGGGCACAGCACATCGTCACCTTCCAGACGGATGCCGCCAGCTACCTGGTCGAGGTCGACTGGGTGTTCAAGGCGCACATCCTGCTAGGGATCACGCTGTTCGTGGCTTTCCCCTTCTCTCGCCTGGTGCACATCTGGTCGGCACCGGTCGGCTATGTCTTCCGCCCGTATCAGATCGTGCGGCGGCGGCGCACGGTGTAACGACGATCGTCAGGCCGGCTGGTTCCACTGCAGCTCCGGATTCAGTGGAAACACCGGCCGACGTACCTTGCGGAACGTCAGCTGCGAATAATCCGAGGTGCAGACACCAACGCCCGCACACTCGACAATCTCCCGCGCGATCTTTCCCAAATCCGCCCGCCAGTGCACCCGGCTTTTGATCGCGACGTATTTCTTCTTCGACGGATCGATACCCAGCACCTGCAGCATTTCCTGCGCCGTCGGCTCGATATGCCGGCTCAGCAGCACGATCTGGACCTTGCCGGTATCCAGCACCACCGTCGTGCCCATATAGATCTGCAGCCCGGGCGTCAGCCCACCCTTCAGCCGGAAACTGCCGGATGAAATCGTCTGCACCGTGCCGGTGACGGTCAGGGGCGCACTCGCGACAGGCAGTTGCGGCATCGCCAGCTTTGCCCCGATCGTCAGCGTGACAGTCGCCCCGACACCGGCGGCGATGGCCTGCTGCACCGCCGCGGGGTCGTAGATGCCGAAGAACACGACGTCATCCAGATCCTGGCGCAGGATTTCCCGCAGCGTATCAGTGGTATCCATCGTCCCGCCGCTGGCGCAATTGTCGTAGTGATCCAGCAGCACTACCGGCAGCTCGCCGGCCTTCCCCATCGCCTTGGCACGCGTCACCGATGCTTCCAGCGGTTCGATATCGAACATGAACTCCCGACGAGCCTGCCACGCCATGCTGAGCAGCTCGTCGACCATCGCCTGCGCATCGGCGGGATCGTTGTCAGTGACAACCACCGCCGACAGCCCGGCCATTTCCACGTCGGCATGCGGGAATCCCACGAACAGGCTCGCCGCCAGCGCGCGCCCGCTGCTCTCCCACGCATGGCACATCGCCTGGAGGTCCTTGTTGGGGAAACGATGCGTGCCCTGCGCCATCACATGCGGCAACATCGGCGCGCGGCCCCATGCGGCGGTCGGCCTCACCTCGTTTCGTATAACCCGCAACAATCCCCGCGCCGCACGCTCGGCCGTCTGCTTCTGGTCGATATGCGGATAGGTCTGGTACCCGGTGACGATCTGCGCATTGTCGACCATCGCATCAAAGATGTTGGCGTGCATGTCATAGGCCACGCAGATCGGGGTGTTGCCGTCGATGGCGCAGATGCGCCGCAGCAACTCGCCCTCGCCATCATCGAAACGTTCCGTGACCATCGCGCCGTGCAGGTCCAGCCAGATGCCATCGAAACCACCCTTCGCAACCTGTTCGGTGATCAGGCGGCAGAACGTCTCGTACGCCTCGCTGTCCACCGGTCCACTCGGCGGCGCACTGGCACAGACCGGCACCACTACCTCGGCGCCAACCTCATCCGCCACGGCCAGGTAGCCGCCCATACAGGTTCCGGTGCCACGGTAATGATCGATGGCCGCCTGGCCGCTCAACAGCGTCGTGCCGTTGCGGCAGAACCGCTCCAGCTTCGACGGCACAGGGGAAAACGTATTCGTCTCGTGCGACATCGTCGCCAGCAGCAGGCGCATCCCGATCCTCCTCGGTCCGACAGCGCGATGATAGTCACCGCCGGCCAGCGTGACCACCGGGGTTGCGCTCTCGCGCCCGACCGGATCAAACAACGGCTTTCAAAGAGGTACGCCGCATGACGCCGTCATTGATCCAGCGCCATGACTTCGCCATCGGCCTGGCACGCGAGGCCGGGCAACTTGCCGCCGACCTGCGCCGCGGGCTTGGCGCCCCCGATGCCAAGGCGCCGATGGACTATGCCACCGCCGCCGACCGCGCCGTGGAGGCGATGATCCGGGAACGTATCACCGCGACATTCGGCGATGCCATGATCGGCGAGGAAGCCGGCGGCGCACCGGCCAGCCTGGTCTGGGTGGTGGACCCGATCGACGGCACCATGAATTACATCCATGGCTCCTCGCGCTGGTGCGTTTCCATCGCCCTGCTGGCGGATGGAGAGATCGTCAGCGGCGTCATCAACGCACCCGACGAACACAGGATCTTTGCGGCCCGCCCCGGCAATGGCGCGTTTCTGAACGGCACACCGATCCGGGTCAGCGGACTGCGCCACGGCGCGTCGCCGGTGGTCGAGGTCGGCTGGTCGTCCCGCTACCCGGCCACCGCGTATGGCAGGCTGATCGACCGCTTGATCGCCGATCAAATCGAATTTCGCCGCCTGGGCTCGGGCGCATTGGGTATCGCCGACACCGCCGCGGGGATCTGTGACGGCTATATCGAAATGCACATACACGCCTGGGACGTGCTGGCCGGCCTGGTCATCGCGCGGGAAGCCGGCGGCTGGACCAATGATTTCCTGGGCAACAATGGCCTGACCGGCGGCAATCCGGTCGTGGCCTGCACGCCCGAAATCGCCGACCGTATCAAAAAAGCCCTGGCCGATGGACCAGGGCTTGTTGTCGGCTAGCGCGCTTTCCGGCTGACCGTAAACGGTCAGCGCGCGCTAGCTCATTGTTTGATCGCATGATCGACACGCTGCCACGATTCCGCTCAGCGTGATCATGCTCTAGTTCCGGCGGACGTCGCGGAACGGACGATCCGTGTCCTCCCGCGGCTCCTTCGGCATTTTCAGGACACGTTCGGCGATGATGTTGCGCTGAATCTCGTCCGTGCCACCGGCAATGGACGTCGCCGGCACCGAGACCAGAATCTCGGCGATCAGGCCATTCATCGGGCTGTCCTCGTTGGTCAGCATCGCATTGGCGCCGGCAAACGCGGTATGCAGACGCGCCGCCGCGCGGGCGACATGACTGGATGCAAGCTTGCCAAGCGATCCTTCCGGCCCCTGCGGACGTCCCTGTTCCTGCGCCGTGCGCGCTCGGCGGGCAGTCCACTCGGCGGCCTTCGACATGGTCAGCAGCTTCGCGATCTCCTGTCGCATGACAGGATCGTTGATCGCGCCCGTCTCCTTGGCGCGCGGCAGGATCAGGTCGACGCGGCCGGCACGCTGTGGATACCATTTGTATGGCTCCATCGTCGTGCGGATTTCCTCCCGCTCCTCGTCATAGGCCTTGCCGGGCAGGGTCGACGCGATGGCCCAGCTGCGCAGGCCGTCGGCACCGCGGCGTTCGTGCATCAGCGTCGTGGTGGTCACTGCCCAGCCGTCGCCGACATCGGCGACCAGGAACTCGGGTTCCACGGTCGCATCGGTCATGAACACCTGGTTGAACGACGCATGGCCGTTCATCTGGCGCAGCGGCTGCACGGTCACGCCGGGCTGCTTCATGTCGATGATGAAATACGACAAGCCCTTGTGCTTCACCTCGTCCCAGTCGGTGCGCGCCAGCAGCAGGCCCCAATGCGCCTTGTGCGCGCTGGTGGTCCACACCTTCTGCCCGTTCACGATCCACTGATTGCCCTTCATCTCGGCGCGAGTCACCGCGCCGGCGACGTCGGACCCGCTGCCGGGTTCGCTGAACAACTGGCACCAGATATCCTCGCCGGTCAGGATGCGGCGCAGGAACTTCTCCTTATGCATGTCGGTGCCGTGCGCCAGGATCGTCGCGGCGGCCAGAGTGCGGATGCCCACCTTGGCCACGCCGATGGCACCGACGCGCTTGAATTCCTCCTCGACCACCGGCACCAGGCCAACAGGCAGGTCGCGGCCATACCACCTGGTAGGCCAGTGCGGCACGCCCCAGCCGGAATCGGCCAGCTTGTTGCGCCATTCCACCAGGCCGTACTCGGCGTTCCAGTTTTCCTCCAGCCAGGCACGGACTTCGGCGCGGACGGACGCTTCGTTGATCTCGCTCATGTCTCGGTTCCCCTCACGCCGCCCAGTGCCGCATCATCTGCTCCCGGTGATACCCGGCGTCGCCGAGAAGCACTTCCGAGCTTTTGGCGCGCTTGAACCACAGATGGGTGGCGTTGTCCCAGGTGAAGCCGATGCCGCC
>CAYZKM010000294.1:0-6358 GCA_964478525.1 uncultured Bifidobacterium sp. | reverse complement strand
GACATCGCGTCGCGCTTCCTGCCGGCCGAGAAGCTGGATGTCATCATCGCGCTGCCGGATGTGGTGCCGTGCAAGCCGCGCCCGGTCGGCGATCCGCCGCGGCTGCTGCTGGTCGCGTCCAACAACCCGGCGAACCAGCGCAACCTGACCTGGTTCCTGCGTCATGTCTGGATGGCGGTCATTCGTCACTACAACGCGATGACGCCGGCGGATGAAACGCCGGTCTATCCGCAGCTGGAAATCTGCGGCGGCATCGTCGCGTCGTTCCAGGACACGGTGCTGCCGGGCGTGCGCTTCCTGGGCATCGTCGAGAAGCTGGACGAGGCGTATCACCGCTGCGATGCGGTGGTGCTGCCGGTGATCACCGGCGGCGGCATCGCGATCAAGACGATCGAGGCGGTGCTGTACGAACGCCCGGTGATCGCGACTCGCCACGCCCTGCGCGGATTGCCGCCCGATATCGTGGAGGCGGTCGGCCATCACAGCGAGGCGGATGCCTTCGCGCGCCAGATCATCGCGGTGCTGACATCCACGAGCTGGCGCGAACGCCAGATCAGCCGCACCCGGGAAGCCGCGCGCCTGCTGCGCGAGGCGGATTTCTACGCGCGGCTTCGACGCGCGATGGACGAGGTGCGGATCGGGACCTGACCGGGCGGGTTATTCGTCGCCGAACAGCTTGCGGTCCAGCGACAGGCCGGAGATGCGATCCTCGGGCGGATCGTCGGCCAGGAAGATCGGCCGTTTGGTGGACACGCGCCGCCGGTTGTAGCGCTGTTCCCACCAGCCATCGCCGGTCGGGTCGAACAGCGGGGCATCGGTGCGGCGGAAGATCGCGGTGGTGGAGGCGAAGCCTTCCAGCCGCCACATCCGGTCCTCGGCCAGGATGTCGGCCATGCGCCCGATGGTCGGGATGTTGCAGTCATCGACCACCAGCAGCCCGCCGGGTTCGATCATCGGATACAGGAAATAATATTCCAGCTCGGGGAACGGCCAGCCATGCGGGCCGTCCAGCATGACGATCCCGTAGCGGCGCGTATGCTTGTAGGTGGGCAGTGTCAGCTGCGTGGGGCCGAACACGGTCTCGATCCGGTCGCGCTGGGTCAGCGGGCAATCCTCGAAGAACTTCACCGAGGAGTCGTCGCCGTATTCACGGTCGTCAAGGCAGAACACCGTGTGGTGGCGGGCGATGTTGGAGAACAGGATGGTGCTTTTGCCGCATCCGGTCTCGGCCGATGCGTCGACCGATGCGGGCATCAGACGCTCGATCCCGCGCAGCACTTCGGTGGGGAAGGTGCCGGCGTTATGGTTCGCCTGCCTGGGGGCCCAAGCCTCGTAGGCATCCATGATCGGTGTGGTCGATCGCGATTCGGACATGGGCGGGCCTTGTGACCTAGTTGAGCAGCAGCCCGAGCTTGCGATACTCGTCCAGCCGGCTTTCGTGCAGGTAGAATCCGCTGACGCGGGATGACGGGCTGTCGGACAGGGCGACCGCGTTGTCGTAGAAATCGCCATAGCGATAGCCCAGGGCGGACAGTGCCTGCATCACCCGGGGCACCCGGTTCGCACCCTCGATCATCAGCAGCGGGGTGTGCCGGCGCAGCGTCCGGGTGGCACCGGTGATGACTTCGGGTTCGAAGCCTTCGACGTCGATCTTCATCGCGCGGATTTCCTCCAGCGGGACCGTCACCTTGGCGGTTTCCAGCACCGAGTCGAGCGGGGCGATGTCCCACTGGGTTTCCGCGAACTGGATTCGCGGGCTTGGCACGTCGGGGTGCTGGTTGACGGTGTATTGGACCAGGTTTTCAGGGATCGCCCAGTCGAGCTCGGTTTCGATGGCGGCCGAGCTGAGGCCCGAGATGCCGACGCCTTCGATGACGGGCATCACGAATCGGATCTTGCCTGGTTCGGCGCCGAGGCCGGTGATCAGGAAGTCGTATTCGCCAGGCCTGGCGGTCTTGATGGCTTGCAGGCAGACGCGGTGCCAGGGGTTGGGTTCGAAGGACAGGATCGGCAGGGTGCAGCCGGCGGCCCAGATGGTTGCGGCCGAGTAGCCGTAATTGGCGCCGATATCGAGCACGGTGCCGCTGTGTCCGACGAAGAAGCGGAACACGGTGAATTCCGGTTCCGTCAGGTCCTTGCGTTCCAGGACATAGGGCATCCATTCCTCTCGGCTGTCGATCTGGACCGAGTCGAAATCGATGGCGATGTCGGCGGTGCGTTCATGGCGGAAGAAGTAGCGGGCCAGGACCGAGGTGACGATCTTGCGGCAGGCGATTTCGTGGCGGAGCCGGTCCTGTTCGCGCGTCAGGGTCGACAGTCTTTCCAGGAGCGCGGCGTTGGGTGCTTCGCTGTTCGTGTCGGACCGTGACAGCCACCGAGAGAGCAACGCCATTCAGTCCCAAGCTCCTGCCGGCCGAGATGATGCCTCGCTGTTGCCCGCCGGGGAGGTGGGGTGCGATGTCATCGTGGAGCGTGCGTGTAGCACAGCGGCCGAGGGCGCGGAAGGCGCGTGGCGGTTACCGGATGTGGACAAAAAAAACGGCAGTGCCCGAAGGCACTGCCGCTTTTCCGGTGGTCGGTAACCTGGCTGTGGGTCAGCTGTAGTTCAGGTTCAGGTTCTGCGTGAAGTTCGCGAAGGTGATCTTGGTGTTGTCCGACAGGGTCACCGTGGTGCTGCCGCCGGAGACGGCTGTCGAGGACTTGGTCGAGTCGTAGCCGACCAGGAACACCTTGTCCGAGCTGTCGTAGTCGGAGATGACGTTGGTCTTGCCGGCGCCGGCGGTGTATTTCGAGAGGAAGAAGAACGAGTCGCTGCCCGTGCCGCCGCCCAGGGTGTTGGCGCCGCCGCCGGCGATCAGGGTATCGTTCCCCGAGCCTGCCTGCAGGATCGCGTTGGCCGAGGTGACGGTGTTGGCGAAGAACGTGCCGGTGCCGGTCGCCTTCGAGGCATTGATCGTTTCGTTGCCGCCGCCTGCCGCGACCAGGTAGGAGCCGCTGCCCGAGTAGGTGATGCCGCTGCCGGACGCGCCCCACAGGGTGGAGGCGCCGCTGCCGCCGTTGACGACATCGCCGGCGCTGTTGGAGGCGAAGGCCACGCCGCCGGAGCCGGCCGAGACGGTTGCCCCGCCCGAGCCGCCGACGACGGTGGCGAGCGAGGAGCCGCCGACGAAGGTCAGGCCGCCGACGCCGCCGAACACCCACAGGCCGGTGCTGCCGGCGCCCGCGGTGACCGTGGTCGCGCTGGAGATGCCGGAGATGGTGTCGTTCTTGCCCTGGTCGAGGACATTGAGCGAGGTCTTGGCGGTGGTGCTGCCGAACACCAGGGCCTTGCTGCCGTTCAGCGTCACGTTGGCGTTGCTGGTGCCGCTGGACACCGTGGTGCTGGTGCCGTTGTCGACCAGGTTCAGCGTGCCGGGGGTGCCGGCGAACGAGCCGAACACCAGGCCGCCCGCGCCGCCCGTGGTGGCGTTCAGGTTGCTCTGGCCGGCCGAGATCGTCGCGTTCGCGCCGGTCGTGCCGATGTTCAGCGTCGAGCCGGAGCCGCCGAAATTGCCGAAGATCAGGGCGTTGGCGCCGCTGGAGGCCACCGTTGCATTGGTCGCGGTGGCGACCACGGTGTCGGTGCCGCTGGAGTTGACCGTCGAGGAGGAGCCGCCGGCGAAGACCGTGTTGGAACCCGCGCCCGCGTCGATCGTGCTGGACCCGGCGGTGACGTTGATGACGTCGTTGCCGTTGCCGGTGCTGATGACGTTGCTGCCGGTGCCCTGGGCAACGATGGTGTTGTTGCCATAGGCCGCGACGGTGGCGTTGCCCTGCATGAAGAAGGTGCCGCCGACCGTACCCGAGATCAGCTGGGTGTCACCCTGGGCGGTGATGGTGGACGGCGACGAGGTGTCGTTGACGATATAGCCGTAGCCCGACGGGATCGTCGAGGAGACGCCCGAGCCGAGCACTTCGGCCTGCTGCGGCGGTGCGCCGGGAGCCGCAGCGGTGCCGCCGCTCGTCGTCGTGATCGGCGCGCCAGACGCCGCGAGGGAATTCGCGATCTGCTGCGCGAGCGTCGTGCTGCCGTCGGCACCGGAAGTGATGGTTACCGCGCCGCTGGCCCCTGGGACCGTAACTACTGCCATGAAACTCTCCGTCCACCGTGCTGACCAAGCCAGGTAAGCCTAAGCACGCCCACCAGCCTCTGAAACCTTAAAACCAATCCACCTTCATCGCCATCTCTGGCGTGACCGCTCTCTCAAAAGCGATGAAGGTTTACTAACTGACGGCATCATATACCACGATCCGGATCATGCAACAACAAAACGCACCCCGGGCCGGTAATCTAGACGTGACCCAATTTTCGAGAAAATCCACCTGAGTCCATCGATTTTCCGCGGAAGACCGCGGATTTCCGGGCCGGACACATCATGACATTCGTTGAAATGTACATTTGCGTTCAGGCAATATCGCGGCCGGAATCCAGGCCTCGGAATACATCTGCGTGAGTAGAGGCAGGAAATCCATACAGTAATATGGCGCATTTCACATTCTCGTGGGGAAACCGCGGCGGCTTTCGCGGAAAATCGCGGTCACGATTCCGTCATCCGTGACCGCGCCGCATTTTTCCTAACCAAGAATTAATGAATCGGCGACGGGCCCACCGGCCCGATCCCCGGCCCACCACGCCACACCCGGGCGGGCGATCGGGGTTACCTTCGCAGTGTATCCAACCATTACCTTACAGGTCGGAATTTCCGATATTCCCGTCCCGAACCTGCCCATGAGACGCCGCGCGCGGGCAGCCGGTTCAGCCCAGGTGCAGAAATCGCATTATTTATACAAATTGGGAATGTTCCGGACACCGATCGGTTGCGCCGCCGGGCTACCCCGCTTGGGCAGACCCGTTCAGCGCCCCTCGAAGGCCGGGCGGCGCTTCTCCATGAAGGCCCGCCGGCCCTCGATGAAGTCGCGGCTGTCGAAGCAATCCTGGATCATGCGCTCGATCAGGCCGAAATCGCCGTCGGCGCCACGCAGCACCTCGGCCACCGTCCGCTTCAGCGTCGCCATGGTCATCGGCGCGTTGTCCGCGATCGTCGCGCAATAGCCGCGCACATAGTCCTCCAGTGCGGCCTCGGCGACCACGCGGTTCACCAGCCCCATGCCCCGTGCCTCCTCGGCGGTGAAGTGGCGGGCGGTGAAGAAGATCTCCTTGGTGTGGGACGGGCCGACCAAGTTCATCAGCGTCCGCACCCCGGGCGCGCCATAGCCAAGCCCGAGTCGCGCCGCCGGGATGCCGAATTTCGATCCCTCGGTGGCGATCCGCATGTCGCAGCTGACCGCGATCGCCATGCCGCCGCCGATGCACCAGCCGCGGATCATCGCGATCGTCGGCTTGGTGCATTCCGCCAGCGCCTTCGTCGCGCGTTCCAGCGTCGCGTCGTACTGGGCGTTGACCTCGGGGTTCGAGCGGGTCTTCTCGAATTGCGAGATATCGGCGCCCGAGACGAAGGCTACCTCGCCGGCGCCCTTCAGCACGATCACCCGCACCGCCGGGTCCGCCTCGAACCGGGCCAGGATCGTGGGCATCGCGTCCCACATGTCCAGCGACACGGCATTGCGGCGCGACGGCTTGTTGAAGGTCATCCAGCCGATCGATCCCTCGATCTCGGCGATCATGTTCTCGGTCTGCAGCGGAATCGTCACGACGTCGGCCATAATCATCCTTGCCCTTTATCAAACGCCACCGGCCGCGTCCGGCCCCGGGATCCGCGCGATCCGGCTGGGGTCGATTTCCAGCCAGACCGTCTCGCCGACCTGGTGCACGACGGCGGGCGGTGTGCTCACGCGCAGGCGTGTATCATCCGCGCCCTCGGGCGCAATCCCATATTCCCAATATTCGCCCAGATAGGCCCGTTCGGCGACCCGGCCGCGCACCCGCCAGCCGCCGCCGGACCCGGGTTCGCCGCCGGATTCGCCCCCGGACGCGCCTTGGGAGCCCGCGGCGTGCACCGCGATCTGCTGCGGGCGGACCGAGAAGCTGGCCGGGCCCGCCGTCAGCGTCGCGGCATCGGGTGCCAGCGCCTTCGGGACCGAGAATCCGGGGAACTCGATCCGCTCCCCCCGCACGTGCCCGTCCAGGAAATTGGTGCGTCCGATGAAGCCGGCCACGAAGCGGGTCTTCGGCCGGGTATACAGCGACACCGGGTCGTCCACCTGCTCGATCCGGCCGTGGTTCATCACCACGATCCGGTCGGACGTGACCATGGCCTCGGCCTGGTCGTGGGTGACATAGACGGTGGTGATGTGGAACGCGTCGTGCAGGCGGCGGATCTCGGTCCGCATCTCCTCGCGCAGATTGGCGTCCAGGTTC
>CAYZKM010000293.1:0-6365 GCA_964478525.1 uncultured Bifidobacterium sp. | reverse complement strand
ACTGGCCGCCTCTGTCGAAGCCTCCTGTTCAGGTAGGTGTCGACATTGCGCTCTCAGCCACGTCCCCGCGTGAACGGGGTTGAACCCCACGACCTCGCGCGTGGTGGTGCCATCGGCCAAGGTGAAATCCCGCGTCACCGGGAAGTGACGCCACAGCCACCCTACATTTTGGCCGAAAAGCCTCACCAGCGGTCCCCCGCTGATCGGTGAGGTAGCCGAAACGGGGAGGATCCCGCCGGCCTCGTATTTTGGTCGGGAAAACAGATAGCGCCCATCCCGGTATCCGAACATCCGCACCGGGCAGGGATCATCGCGCAGGGCTTCGACTGTCGGCGGACGGTACTCCGCCGACGGGCGTGCAGCGTCCATCCAACTCGCCAGCGGGGTCACGAGGGTCGGTGGGCGGGTCAGCTGCCCCTCTTCCAGCGTAATGGTCTGCCAGCGGGGATCGTCGTCGGGGTTGTGTGCCGGGTCCCTTCCCCATGCCGCGGCCTGCCGCTGAGTGTCGAACGGGCCGACCAGCCAGAACCGGTCATTCCGCATCACCATGACGTAGTCGCGTTCGCTCATGCGGCGCCTCCCGCCGCGACGCGGATGATCTGGCGCGGCTCGATGCGGCACTGATGGCCGGAATGGAGGTCACGCGCGCGATAGGCGCGCAGTGTGCCGTGGCTGGTGATGGCCTCGGTCAGCAGCACCAGGCGGGTGCGGCGGCCGGTCGGGGAGGCCGGGTGGCCGACCCGGATCACCGCCAGGCGTGGGCGGTCGGTGAGGGTGTCGAGGTCGGATGTGCGGCGGCGGGCGGATGCCATGGGAGCCTCCATCGCTGGGGTGCGATGGACGGAATATTAGGTGAGACCTAAATTCTAATCAATAGGTATGGCCTAATTTTGATCATCCAAAGTCATAGGGGCACAAGGCCAGCCGGCCGACACGCGAATTGCAGCGGGTGATAGTCTCATATAGGTCGGTTGCGACCGGTCCCTAATGCGTGAACTTCAAGACGCCTATAATCAAACCGGAAAATGCAATCAGCAGTCCGGCCATCGTCGTGATCATCTGCCAGGTCGATGGGAGTTGAGATACCCTGCCATCCAAACGTCCTAGGTTCTCACGCACATCGTTGATTTTGGTGTCAAGTCGCTGGATATCGCCGCGCGCGTCGCGGATATCGGCCCGGATGCCTACGAGGGCTTCCTTGGTGTCTACGGCAATCCGCTCCAGCACTGCGACGCGTGTTTCCATTCCGGGATCATGGGGAGGTCCGCCGCCAGTTTCAACGGGAATAGCAATCTGATCTTCCGCGGTCGCCAATCGGTCTGCCCGAGTTCGCGAAAACGCACCATGAATGATGTTGTCACTCATTGGCCTTGCCTACTGCATTAGCGAGCCGCACTGCGTCCATCAAGGTCTCGGTTATTTCTGTTTCCGACACGATGCGAGGCATTGGGGCCGGTAACTGACTGCCGATGCGTGACGCAACAATGTCGCGTCGCATCTGACTGAGAACAATCGCAATTTCACCCTGAAGAAACGCCAACTTGCGAACAGTTGCTTCCAGCTTTTCCAACCGCTGCTTGACATCATCGCTCATTTTCTGGAGGCCATCCTTCGCGGAGACATACTCACGACCGTGGCACATTCAATCGGTCCGGCGCTTGATTCGTTTCCTCCCGCCGTAGGGCGCGGCGGCGGTGCTCCAGATTTCGGGAGCATCGACACCGCGAAGCGGAGGAGGGCTGCTTGGCCGCCGTCGTCCAGTTCTCTATAAATACGCAGAAACCCGAGCTCGTCGGCTGATTGAGCCGTCCGCTCCGCCTCTTCGTCAGCGCCAAACATAATCCAACCGGGAGAAACCCGCAGCGCCTCGGCGACCCGTCGCGCGTTTGCCCAAGTTATCCCGTGGCCCGAGTTAACCCAATTGTGGACCGTTGGCTGGCTGACTTTAAGGCGCCGCGCCAACTCAACGGGGCGCAACCCGGCTGCTAGCAGCGCTTCTCTGATCCGGTCACCAGCGCCAGTGTTTTTGACCATAAGGCCGTATGCGCGAGCAGTGATTAGGTTGCACCTATTGACAGAAAACTTATGCAAAGCCTAATTTCCTGCATGTGTGATGGAATTGTGCAGCGCGTCATTGATGCAGCGGGCGGTCCGACGGCCTTAGCGTCCGGACTCGGTATAAGGTCGCCATCGATCTACTCGTGGCGCCGCATCCCGGCCGAACGGGTTGCGCGCATCACCGAGATCACGGGCATCCCCCGCCACGAGCTCCGGCCCGACCTGTGGGAGCCGCCGCCATCGGATCGCGCTGCATGACCCCGTCACCTCCTCCATCACCGGCCGGTCAGGCGGCTGTATCTCGTCCCGTCCTCGCCCTCCTGCGCTCCGGGGTCGGGCGATTACTCCTTCTCGGGCCAGTCGCTCATGCGGCGGCCTATGCGCCCGCTGGTCGCCGCAGCGGGCGGCGAAGCCGGATCGCGGGCCGTTCCCTCTCCACTTGCTGCCTGCCGCTGCGCGGACTTCTCGATCAACTCGATGATCCGCGTGAGCAGTTTCCCAAAGCCGGTCCGTTGCGCCTCGCCCATACTCAAGGCCTTCATCAGCACCAGGCCCAGATAGGCAACTGTCGCGACCAGCAGGCCAAAACCGATCGTCACAATGGCCTCGATCTCGTGCAAGGCGCTCTTCGCCTGCGCAAGGATCGCGAACCCGAAAAACACGCCAAGAAGCCCGATGACAACGAGCGCTGTAAGACCACCCATGACATTCCCTCCGACGAAGGGTGGCAATATAGGGTGCCATTCCTAAATCGTCACGATGCCGCCAACCAGCCGGGAGGCGAGATCACGAGCCTCACCCACGTCCAGCGGGAGGGGCGCCGGCCGGTCAGCTCCCGCCACTGGCGCGCCGTGCGCCGAGCCGCCGTCCTCGCCCTGACGGTGCCAACCGCCGGCGGTAGTGTGACGCCGAGCGGGGGCGTTCACCTGACCAAACTCCCCGCCGGTCGAGCCAACCGGCCGGCGGGGTCTTTTGCGGTGGTGCAATTGATTGCGCGTCATTCGGCGACCATGCCAGTGCAGGTCGCCCGCGTCATGCGGATGTGGTCCGCAACCACGATAGGTGATGAAGCGACATGCATCCCGACATGAGTGGTGATTGCCCTGTTGCGGCCGCGCCGGCGTTCGTCGCCCTGATGCGAGAGTTATCGGCGTCTATTGAAAGTCTCCCGCAGGCGGCGGATTGCGTCGTTGACGCTCTTCTCGCTCTCTTCGAGCTGTGCGATGGCGGTATCGATATTCGCCTTGTCGACCTGGAAGGGTTGACCACACCCCCCGCAGGGAAACTCAGGGTTTACCTAGAGCCATCGCAGTTCCTTCTCGACCTTGTGCCCGCACTTCGGGCAGGTGATTGGAATCGGGCGGCCCGAGATATTCAGTGCCATTTGAACTCACTCTCCAGCACCATCCCGGCGAAAGAGTTGCGCCATTCGGATGGGGTGTCACGAGGCCTCCATCAATGAGCGGCGCCAGAGCAAAGCCTTCATGCGGCTATCCTGCCCGGCCGCACGGCCGCTGTCATGCGGGCCCGGTCCGTGTGGGGATGGTCAGCCGCGCCTGGGCGGCCCGAAACCCTGGTGCGCAGCGGCAGAGACCGTCGCGAGCAGTTCATACGCAGTGTGATCGGGCGGGCCCGGCAGGCTGGACGGAAACTCGACCTCCAGCGTCAAGGACATCATGCCATGGGTCGCCGAGCCGTCGCGCCGAAACCGCGCCCGGAGATTCGTCCGGCCATCCTCGAACTGCTGGGTCGTGCACGAAACCAACACCATCACTGTGGACACCCCTTTTGGTCGGTCAGAGAACGAGCCTGCCCGAATTCCCGTCCTCACGCAAAGGTAATGATGCGGCTGCCACGGCGTGTCATTTGTGTTATGACGGCGCCGCACACCCCATTCCGCACCGCCGGCACTCTCCGTTCCGGTCGCATCGTCGATCCACTGGCGCGTCAGGTGCGGATGCCAGAGGATTTGGGCACATCCCCAACTCCGGACGTGGGCGCACCACCGTGCCGCCCACGTCCATTTTTTGCAGGTCGCGCCCATGAGCGGTGGCGCCGAGCGGCCGCGTCACCACGCTGGCCTGGCCTATGCCGGCCTCAAGGCGGCGTCCCGTCTGCTCAGCAACGACCTGGGCGGCATCGATGCCGCGGCTGCGTGCTCCCGCGTCGGGCGCAGCCTGTGGTCCGACTATGCCAACCCGGCGTCCGACCGCTATTTGCCGGTCGATGTAGCCATGGACGCGGAAGCGATCGCCGGCGCCCCGCACGTCACCGCCGCCCTGGCCAGGGCGCAGGGGTATGAGCTGATCCCGGTCGCGCCGCGCGATCATGGACGGCTCGGCGAGGCGCTGGCGGCGATGTCGCTCGGTGTCGGCGCGCTGTTCTCCACCGTCGCGGCGGCATTCGCCGACGGCGTGCTGACCGAGGGGGAGCGCGCCGACCTGCGGCGGGATCTCGACGGCGTCATCCGCCTGGCCGGTGAGGCCCGCGCAGCGCTGAGGGAGCCGAACGAATGACAATGGACCGGAACGGCGACGCTCGTCTGGGCAGGGCTGTCCGCGAGGCGGTCGACGCCATCGTTGATGCTTTCTTCGACTCTGCCCAGCGCCGTGGCGACGAAATCGCGGCTGCGCTCGACCTGTCAAGGGAGCCGATCACCGCGACGCAGCATCCGATCCCGCCTGGGGGGGGTATTGGCGATGCGCCGCCTCCCGCGAGTGCCGATATGGCAGCTGACCGGAGTGAGCGGGCCGGTGCCGCGACAGCACCAGGCCAGGAACAGGTCGTACCGGGGCGCCGCTGGACCGAGGCCCGCCTGGCGGTGCTCACGGAGATGTATCCGCGCGGCGTGCCGCTCATCGATATCGTTTATGCGCTTAACGTGCTGCCCGGCCCGGTGGTCCAGGCATCGATGGTCAATATCCAGGCGGGCAACAAGGGGCTGCGGCGCCCGTCCACGATGAAACGTGGTCGGCGCGTCCCGTCTCCGCCGGACGATCGGCCCAAGCCTGACGTCGTGGTGCAGTGGGAGACGCCAGCGCCAGCGGTGCCTCCCGCAGTTTCAACCAGCCCGCCCGCTCCGGATGGTGCAGAGCCGATCGTGTGGGCAGATGCCGCCGAATGGGTCAAGCAGCACCGGGCCGAGATCGGGCAGGTGGCGCCAGACGTCATAGACGCCCTGCAGAACGAGCGTCGTATGTCGCGCGCTATCCAGACCATCAACCGCGCCAGGCGGGCCATGGGCCTCACGCCGTGGCAGTTGATGGCGGCGCGCGGGCCGCTCGAACCACTTCCCGTCGCGGGCTGGAGCCCCCCCAAATGACGACGCTTGATCGTGAGCCGGCCTGGGTCTGGGACGCACTGCTGGACCGGGAACGGTTCGACGGCCTGATCTGGGATCCCTGCTGCGGTGCTGGTACAGGCCCGACCGCCTGCGTGGCGCGCGGCCTGCGCGCGATCGGCACCGACCTCGTGGACCGGGGATACAGCGCGGGCGCGGTCACCGACTTTTTCGACACCGACGGGGGCGCGCGCAACATCGCGTCGAATCCCCCCTATCGCGACATCGACCGGTTCATCACGACCGCCTTGGCAAAAGCCTCCGACAAGGTGGCGGTTTTCGCGCGACTGCTGCTGCTGGAAGGTCAGGCGCGCGGCGCGCTCCTGAAATCGACACCCCTTGCCAGGATCTGGATATTTTCGCGCCGGGTCTCGGTTGTGCCGAGCGACATTCAGCCCTCGGCCCATGGCGGTGCCATCCCCTACGCGTGGTTCGTCTGGGAGCACGGGCACCGTGGGCCCATCATCACAGACCTGATACCGTGAACACGACACTACCGAAGGCGGGGGAACTCGCCGACCAACTCGCCGCTCAGGCGCAATCCCTCTGCGCCTCTCTGCTGTCGGCGGGCAAGCGTAAGGGCGGTTACTGGACTGTCGGCGGCGTCGACAATTCCCCTGGTGGCTCGATGTGGGTTCATCTGTATGGGCAACGTGCTGGACACTGGCAGGATGCCGCAACGGGGGAATTCGGCGATGCGCTCGATCTGGTCGCCGGCTGCCTCTACGGCGGCGACAAAAAGCAGGCCTACGCCTGGGCGCTCGATTTCCTGGGCATCACGTCCACCGGCAAGGTGGAGGGCGCCCGTCCGATCGCGTCGCCGGCGCCCGCTCGCCAGTCTCAATCCGATGATGAACGGCGCAAGGCCGCGCTGGCGATGTGGCTGGATGCCGAGGCCTCGATCGCCTACACGCCCGTCGATGCCTATCTGAAGGAGCGTGGGATTGATCTCTCCCAGCTCGGCCGA
>CAYZKM010000292.1:0-6383 GCA_964478525.1 uncultured Bifidobacterium sp. | reverse complement strand
CTTCGGCATCTTCGCCCGGTTCGAGCAGGTGAAATACCCCGCGCGCGGGCGCCATGGCGGCGGCGCCGGCGGGGCAGGGCGGCTGTCACTGGCATCGGGCAAGGAATTGCCGGCCAAGGGTCTGTCGGTGGTGCCCCCCGGCGACCGGCTGATCATCGAGATGCCCGGCGGCGGCGGGATGGGCATCCCCGGCGAGCGCGACCCCGCGGCGGTGCGCCGCGATGTGCGCCTGGGCTACCTGTCCGCCGAAGCGGCCGAACGCGACTATGGCGTCAAGCCGGACTGACGCCGCCCGTCGCGCCCCGCCCCCCGGGAACGCCCCCCCAGGAACGCCCCCTGGGAACGCCCTCTGGGAACGCCCCCTGGAAACGCCCCCTGGAAACGCCCCCGGGGCCGCCGGCGGTCACGCCACCCGGTGCCTCGCCAGCGCCGCCATGTCCAGCCGCAGGCCCAGCCCGGGCTCGCCGGACAGGTGGAACAGCCCGCCGGTGGGGATCGGCGGGTTCTCGAACACCTGATGGGTGCGGGTGGACGGGTCGTTCCACTCGGCCGGCTTGGTGCCCTGCAGCAGCGAGGCCACCACGTGCAGGTTCGCCATGTGGCCGATCATCGGCTGGGTCTGGTGCGGCACCAGCTCCACCCCATGGGCATGCGCCAGGGCGGCACAGCGCAGCAGCCCGGTGATCCCGCCCATCTTCACGATATCGGGCTGCACCATCCGCACCCCGGCGCTGATCAGGTCCGCCAGCGCGGGCAGCGTGTAGGTCTGTTCCCCGGCCGAGACGGTGATGTCCAGCCGCCGCGCGACCTCTCCCATCGCCCCGACATGATAATGCTGGACCGGTTCCTCGAACCACCAGTATCCCAGCTCCTCCAGCGCTCGGCCGACCCTGATGGCGCCGCCCGGGGTGTATCCGTTGTTGGCATCGAAGGCCAACGGGAAGCCGCCGCCCACCAGGGCGCGCACCGCGCGGGCCTTGGCGATGTCGCCGGGAATGTCGGCATCCAGCTCCGTGCGCGGATTGTCGAACCGGATCTTGATCGCCGCGGGATGGTCGCGCAGGCGGCGGTCGACCTCGGCACGGACCTGGTCCACCGTCCGTTCGCCATTGCCGCCGATCGAGGCATAGAACGGCAGCGCGGTCTTCCAGGCGCCGCCGATCAGCTTGAACACCGGCAGGCCGGTCAGCTTCCCCTTCAGGTCCCACATGGCGATGTCGAGCGCGGCGAGCGCCCCGGTCAACGCGCCCTCGGGGCCCAGCTTGACCAGGCGATGGAGGGCGTCGTCGAGCAGGACGGCGTGGTCCAGCGGGTCCTTGCCGATCAGCGCCGGGGCGATGTCGTCGCGGATGATCCCGAGCGAAGCCCGCCCGCCCTGCATCGGCGACGCCTCGCCGATCCCCATCAGCCCGTCATCGGTGCGGACCAGCACGAAGGCGCTGTGCTGGCGGGGCGTGTCGGTGGGCGACCAGGCGACCTGGAACGCCTCGATGGCTGTGATCTTCACGGCGGGTTCCTCCGGCTTTTGCCGCCATCCTACCAGCCTTCGGCCAGTACCGGCACCAGGGAGGCCACCAGCAGCACCCCCATCGCGATGTTGAACGCCCGCAGCCGCAGCGGCGAGGTCAGCAGCAGGCGCGCGCCCCGGCCCAGGAACGCCCATGGCAGCACGCAGGGAAGGCCGACCAGCAGGAAGACGGCGGCGATGCGCATCACCTGTGGGGCCAGCGCCTGGTCGGCGGCCATGAACTCCGCCGCCGTGCCCAGCCCGATCAGCCAGGCCTTCGGGTTCACCCATTGGAAGGCCATGGCGCCGACGAAACCCAGCACGCGGCCCGACCCGGTTTCTCCTGGCGGCGGGGCGGTGGCGATCTGCCAGGCCAGCCATGCCAGCCACGCCGCGCCGCCCAGGCGGAACGCCGCCAGCAGGGCAGGGAAGGCCAGGAACGCCGAGCCCAGCCCGGCACAGACGATGACCAGCATGGCGGAGAATCCGACCACGATGCCGGCCATGTGCGGGATGGTCGGGCCGATGCCGTGATTGGCGGCCGCGGCGGCGACCATCACGTTGTTCGGCCCGGGCGTGATGTACATCGCGATCGAGAACCCGATCAGCGACAGCAATTCGGCGGTCATCGCGCCACGACACCATGCCCGCCGCGATTTTACCACTGCCTGGCACCGCGTGCCGGGCCGGCGGGGCATCGTGCGGTCTGGACGCGGCCCCGCCCGGCCTGCCAGTCTGCCCGGCATGAACCAGACGCCCACGTATGATGACGGCATCCGCCCCGGCGAGGTCGCCGCCCCGCTGCCGGCGGCGACCGATGCCGGCGTGTATTTCCTGGGCGTGATCCACACGCCCTGGAAGACCCGCCAGGAATGCCCGCGCCGGGGCAGCCATGACGGGCCGGAGTGCCGCATCGCGCTGGCCCCGCGCTGGCAGCCGGCGCTGGCCGGGCTGGAAGCCCATGCCCGCATCCAGGTCCTGTACTGGATGCACCATTCGCGCCGCGACCTGCTGCTGCAGATGCCGCGATCGGCCGCCGCCCCGATCGGCACTTTCGCGCTGCGGTCTCCGGTGCGTCCGAACCCGATCGCGTCATCGGTGGTGCTGCTGGAGCGGATCGAGGGCGCGACCCTGGTCGTGCGCGGCATGGACTGCATCGACGGCACGCCGGTGGTGGACATCAAGCCGGAGCGTACGGTCCACGCCCCCCAGGGCGCATGAAGCCCTGTCCCGTCCCGCGCCGCCTTGTGGCATGATGGGGTCATGTCCCGCCGCGCCCTGAGACCCTCGGCCGAGCTGATGTTGCAGGCCTATCGCCATGGTTTGTTCCCGATGGCGGAAACCCGCGACAGCCCGCGCCTGACCTGGCTGGACCCCGAGCGGCGCGGCATCCTGCCGCTGGACCGCTTCCATTTGCCGCGGCGGCTGCGGCGCACCGCGCTGTCGGATTTGTTCGATGTGTCCGTCGACCGTGACTTCGCCGGCACGATCGCCGGCTGCGCCGCCCCCGCGCCGGGGCGGCTGGACACCTGGATCAACCCGGAGATCGAACGGATCTTCACCGCCCTGCACGCGATGGGGCACGCGCACTCGGTGGAGTGCCGGCTGAACGGGGTGCTGGTCGGCGGGCTGTATGGCGTCGCGCTGGGCGGGGCGTTCTTCGGCGAGAGCATGTTCAGCTTCGTCACCGATGCGTCCAAGGTCGCGCTGGTGCATCTGGTGGCGCGGCTGCGCCTGGGCGGGTTCACCCTGCTGGACACGCAGTTCGTGACCGCCCATCTGTCGCGCTTCGGCGCGCATGAAATTCCCCGCGACGTCTATCGCGAACGGCTGCAGCAGGCGCTGGTGCAGCCGGCGATCTGGCTGATGGAGGTCGATCCGGCGATCCTGGCAACGGAAATCCGTGCGATCGGGCGTAACGACGGAGGCCAAAGCGGGACCGAGACTGCATCCGACCCCGATCCCCGCGCGTAGGGACGGTCACCATACCCGGAGTTTCCTCATGCGCATGCCCTGGCGAGACCGGCACGGCCGCTTCATCCCCATCAAGGCGGCAGTGCTGGCCCTTTGTGTCCTGCCGGCCCTGTTCATCGGCTGGCGGATCGTCACCTTCGACCTGGGCGGGCGGCCGTGGAACGAGCTGGTGCATGCCACGGGCCTGTGGACGGTGCGGTTCACGGTGATCGCCCTGGCGGTGACCCCCACCGCGCGGGTGCTGGACTGGGGCCGGCTGCTGCTGGTGCGCCGGATGGTCGGGGTGACGGCGCTGGCCTATGCGGTGGCGCATTTCACGCTGTATCTGGCCGATGTGAAGTTCGCCCTGCTGTTCGCCGCGTCCGAGATTGCGCTGCGCTTCTACCTGACCATCGGGTTCCTCGGCCTGCTGGGCCTGGTGGCGCTGGGGGCGACGTCGACCGATGCGGCGATGAAGCGGATGGGCAAGTCGTGGAAGCGGCTGCACCGGCTGGCCTATCCGATCGGCGTGCTGGCGCTGTGGCACTATTTCATCCAGACCAAGGCGAACGTGTCCGAGCCGGTCTT
Source organism: uncultured Bifidobacterium sp. (assembly GCA_964478525.1). GTDB lineage: Bacteria > Pseudomonadota > Alphaproteobacteria > Acetobacterales > Acetobacteraceae > Rhodopila. The sequence goes on along the minus strand of CAYZKM010000292.1, from coordinate 2,335 downwards.
CGTCACCGGCTTGTTCGTGTGGCTGATGCTGTGGCGCGCCGCGCCCGAGGCCTGGCGCAGGCGGGTGGTGTTCTTCCCGGCGCTGTCGGTGGTGGCCGCCCTGGCCGCGGCCGGGATCGAGACCGGCTGGTATGCCGCCGCGACGCAGATCAATCCGGCGCGGGTCTGGGCGGCGAACCAGACCATCGATTTCGGCCTGCGCCCCGCGCATTGGGTGCTCGTCGCCGGCCTCGCCGCCTCGGCCGTGATCGCCGGGCGGCGGTTGCAGGCGATGCGCTTTCCCCCGGCGCGTGCTCGTGTCGCGGTGCGCGGCAAGGCCTGACAATGACCAGGGGCGGGGTTCAGGCCGCCCCCGTCAGCGGTTGCGCGTCACCAGCCGCCCCGCCCGCGCCGCCGTCGCGCCCTGGCCGAACACATAGGCCGGCTGCCCGTTCACCCAGGTCTCGATGATCCCCTCGGACAGCGCCGTCGGCGAGGCATAATCCGCGGCATCGCGCACCGTCGCCGGATCGAACAGCACCAGATCGGCGAACGCGCCGGCGCGGATCACGCCGCGATCGACCATGCCGAATACCTCGGCGGTGTGGCCGGTCATCTTGCGGACGGCTTCCTCCATGCTGAACAGGCCGAGGTCGCGGGCGTAATGGCCCAGCACGCGCGGGAACGTGCCCCACAGCCGCGGATGCGGATAGGCATCATGCGGCAGCCCGTCACTGCCGATCATCGCCAGGCGATGGCGCATGATCGCCTGCACGTCGGGTTCGTCCATCTGGAAGTAGATCGCCCCCGCCGGCAGCAGGCGTTCGGCGGCCGCTTTCTCGGATGTGTTCCACCCGCGCGCGATATCGGCCAGCATCCTGCCAGCCATCTCGGGATGCGGCACCGACCAGGTCACCTGCACCGGCACGTCCGGGCGCAGCCGGAACGGCATCAGCACGGTCGACCCGGCATGGTACGGATAGACGTCGAAATCGACCTTCTGGCGCAGCGCCGCCCGGTCGATGGCCGGCAGCGTCTCGGTCGAGCGGCCGAAATTCTCCGGCATCGAGCATTTGTGGTGGCTGATCACCACGGGCGAGCCGGTGTCGCGGCCGATCTTCAGCGTCTCCTAGATCGAGAGCATGATGTCGTCGGCCTCGTCGCGCATATGCGTGACGTAGATACCGCCCGCCGCGCGCAGCGCCTCGGCGACCGCGATCACCTCCTGTGTCGGGGCCATGCCGTTGGGCGGGTAGTACAACCCTGTCGAGAAGCCGGACCCGCCCTGCGCCAGCGCCTCGGCCAGGCGGTTGCGCATGTGTTCGGCTTCCCTATCGGTGGCGGCGCGCTGCGTGTCGCCGTTCATCGCCTCCACCCGCAGCGACATATGGCCGATCAGGGCATAGGTGTTCACCGGCGAGGGATCGCGGGCCAGGCGATCGGCGTAGGCGGCGAAGCTGTCGAAGGCGAACCAGGTCTCGTCGCCCAGCAGATCGAGCGGCGGCACCGGGCGGGATTTCATCCGCACCGGGCTGAGCGAGATGCCGCAATTGCCGACCACCACCGTGGTGACGCCCTGCGACATCTTGCACAGCATGCATTCGGGCCCGCACAGCACGGCACGGTCGTCATGGGTGTGGGCGTCGATGAAGCCGGGGGCGACGGCCTTGCCGGTGGCGATGACCTCCCGATCACCGGAGGCGGCGCCGAGGTCGCCCACCGCGACGATGCGATCGCCGCTGACGCCGATATCGGCCCTGGTGCGCGGGGCGCCGGTGCCGTCGAAGACGGTCGCGTCGCGGATGATCAGGTCGCAGCGGAGTGCCATGGCGGGGGCCCTTGTCAGTTCTTCGGTTCCGGCGCGTAGAATGCCGTAACGAAGCCCGCCGGAGAACCCGTGATGACGATTGCCGACTGGATGATCCCGGCGATGCTGGTCGTGACGATCGGTGCCGTGATGCCCGGGAAGATCAGCGGTGGGAAGGAGTATGATAACAGCAAGCCGCGCGATCCCGCCTTCTTCGCCGATCCGTTCCGCCAGCGATCGCTGTGGGCGCACCAGAACTGCTATGAATCGCTGCCGTTCTTTTATGCCGCGATCATCCTGGCCGAGATGCGCGGCGCCCCGCAGGGCGCGGTGAACGCGTTGGCCGTGGGCGTGGTGATCGCACGCATCGCCTATATCGGCGCCTATCTGGGCGACAAGCCGACGCTGCGGTCGTTGGTGTGGTTCGTGGCATTGGGGCTGACAGCGGCGATCTTCACGGCGCCGCTGTGGGGATAGCGCATGATCACGCTGAGCGGAATCGTGGTAGCGGGTGAATCGTGCGATCAAACAACGAGATAGGGCGCGCTG
>CAYZKM010000291.1:0-6415 GCA_964478525.1 uncultured Bifidobacterium sp. | reverse complement strand
CGATCCAGGCGCAGATCCTGACGCTGCTGGAGCGGCTGGTGACCCGGCGCGGCATCGGGCTGCTGCTGGTGACGCATGACCTGTCGGTGATTGCCCGCCTGGCCGACGACGTGGTGCTGATGGATGGCGGGGCCGTCGCCGAGGCGCGTCCGGTCCATGATTTCTTCGCCTCCCCCGCCCATCCGCGCAGCCGGGCGCTGCTGGCCGCGCACATGGCGCTGTACGCATCATGACGCTGCTGCGGATCACCGGCGTCGATCACGGCTATCCCGGCGGCGGCCTGATGGGCGGGCGGCGGCGGGTGGAGGTGCTGCAGGACGCCTCGCTGCGGATCGAGGCCGGCGAATGCGTCGCGCTGCTGGGCCCGACCGGGTCGGGCAAGACCACGCTGGGCCGGCTGATGCTGGGGATCGAGCGGCCGCGGGCCGGCAGCATCCTGTTCGACGGCCAGCCGCTGCTGGGCCCGCTGGGCCGGATGGCGCCCGCCACGCGGCGCGCGATCCAGGCGGTGTTCCAGGACCCGGTGGGCGCCGTCAGCCCGCGCATGACCGCGGCCGAGGTGGTGGGCGAGGCCCTGCACGAACGCGGCGAGGCCCTGCGCGCGCGGGTCGGCGCCCTGATGGCCTCGGTCGGGCTGGACGCCGCGCTGATGGACCGCCTGGCGCACCGGCTGAGCGGGGGGCAGTTGCAGCGCCTGTGCATCGCCCGTGCCCTGGCGCCCGCCCCGCGCCTGGTGCTGCTGGACGAGGCGGTCAGCAGCCTGGACGTGGAGACCCAGGCGCAGGTGCTGGCGCTGCTGCGTGACGGGCGGAGGCGGACCGGCGTGGCCTATCTGTTCATCACGCACGATCTGCGCCTGGTCCGTGGCTTCGCCGACCGCTGCTATGTGATGCAGGACCGCCGCCCGGTCGAGGTTGCGGACCCGTTCGGCCCGGGGCCGCAGCCGCCGGCGCTGCTGGCGCTGCGCGAGGCGATGCTGCCGGCCTGGCCGATGCGCCCGCGCGGCGAGGCGGTGCCGCTACGGCCGGACGGAGCGGCGGCGCCCGGTCAGCCGGACCGCGCCACGCCGCCCTGAGACGATCCGCGCGACAGCCAGTTGGTGACGGTGATCAGCACGGCCAGCAGCACCATCTGCACCAGGCTGAAGGCGGCGGTGATGCCGATATTGCCGCCCTCGTAATATCCCAGCAGCTGCACGGCCATCACCATCGTGCCCGAGGAATACAGGAACAGCGAAGACCCGAGCTCCCGGATCGAGAGGATGAACAGCAGCGTCATGCCGGCCACCACGCCGGGGCGCGCCAGCGGCAGGACGATGGTGCGGATGGTGCTGAACATGCCGCGCCCGCAGATCCAGGCGGCTTCCTCAAGTTCCTTGTGCAGCTGCATCAGCGACGTGGACAGCGCCTTCACCGTGTCGGGCAGGAAGCGGGCGACGAAGGCCAGCGCCAGGATCCAGAACGTGCCGTAGATGCCGCCGGGCAGACCGATCCACGCCCACAGATAGGCGACACCGATCACCAGCCCGGGGATGGCGACGGGGATGGTGGTGATCACGTCGATGATCCGCCGCCCCGGCGTCAGCGTGCGGGTGATCGTATAGCCGACGGCGAAGGACAGCACGCCGCCCACCGCGGCGGTCAGGATGCCGACATACATCGAGTTGTAGATCGACTGCAGCGTCAGCGGATTGTCGAACATCTTGGTGAAGTGCTGCCACCCGTACTGGCTGGTGTCGAACAGGGCGGGGATGTCACGGATGAACAGGAAGCGGCGGAACGCCGCGATCAGCAGGGCGATGGTCGGCAGCACCACCACCACGAACAGATACACCATCGCCAGGCCCAGCGTCAGGAACCGCCACTTGCCCAGGTTCAGCGGGCGCGGACGGAACGCCTTGCCGGCGACCGTCGTATAGGACCGGCCCGAGATCACCTTCTGCTGCAGATAGACCAGGATGCCGGTGACGATCATCAGGATCACCGCGACCGCCGCGGCGGTGTTGTATTTCGGCGGCGACCACGCCGTGAGCGCGAAGATGTATGTCGTCAGCACCGAGATGTTCGCCGGCGAGCCCAGCACCGCCGGGATGCCGTAGATGCCCAGCATGACGATGAACGACAGCAGCATCCCCGAGATGATGGCCGGCAGGATCAGCGGGAACGTCACGGTGGCCATGGTGCGGGTGGCCGACGCGCCGGAGATCTCGGCGGCTTCCTCCAGCGCCGGGTCCATGTTGCGCAGCGCGGCGGCGGTGAACATGTAGACATAGGGCGCGTAGTAGATGCCGAAGACGAAGATCATGCCCGGCATCGTGTAGAGGTCGATACGGAACGCCAGCCCGGCCTTGGCGGCCAGCAGGTTGATCAGCCCGGTCTTGGGCGAGCCCAGGATGGCCCAGGCCACGCCGGCGACCAGCGGCGGGACGAACAGTGGCAGCATCCCCGCGCTGGCGATCAGGCCTTTCCACGGCGTGTTGGTGCGCACCACGACCCAGGCGAAGGACAGCCCGATGATCACCGCCACCGCCGTGCCGCCGCCGCAGGCGATCATCGAGTTCGCCAGCGCGTAGCCGACATTCGGGTTCAGTGCCACGGTCAGGAAGTTGCCGACCGAGAGGTCCGACAGCTGATACCCGTCGACCACCGGATTGACGGTTGTCAGCGCGCCGATCAGCAGCATCGCGGTCGGGTACAGGATCAGGAAGGCCAGGATCAGTACCAGCGTGCCCGACCAGGCGGCGGGGATCCAGCGATGGGCGCTGCTCGCCTTGGCATCGATCTGCGGAGTGTCAGCGGCAAGGCTTGTCGGCCGAGCGTCCACGCGGTTCACCTTGTTTGTACGAATGGTGCTCGTTTGGCACGCGAGGGGACCCGCAGGCAACCGGTTGGTTCGCGGCCTGGCGTCGCGCATTCACATGCGAATGATAATCAATTATAACTACTGTTCATCGAAGCCGGGAGATCCGCCATGAAGACCATTGCCGCCGCCGCCCTTCTGCTGATGCCGATCCTGACGGCCGGGTGCCAGACCCAGCAGCAGGTGCTGGCCAGCGAAAGCGACACCGCGATCCAGGTGGCGACGCAGCGGGGACGGTTCGAACTCGGCTGCCCGACCGCCAGTGGCACGGTGCTGTCCAGCAACCTGCTGCAGCCGGCCGCCTGGCGCGGGCTGGAGCGGGCGGAATACACGATCGGCGTGGAAGGCTGCGGCAAGCGGCAGGTCTATGTCGCGGTCTGCCAGCTTGGATCGCCGTCGTGCTTCGCCGCGCGCGGACAGAACTGACGGGGCGGACCCGATGGCCGCCGCGCCGATCCGGTCCCGCCGCACCGCGCATACGCGGATCGTGCTGCTGTGCGGCAAGTGCGCCCGCAAGCTGGACGGCGGCTATGGCCCGAAGGGGAAGGACACGCTGAAGGACGCGCTGCGCCAGGCGCTGCGGGACGGCGGCCGGCGCGATGTCCGCATCGTCGAGACCCGCTGCCTGGGCGTGTGCCCGAAGAAGGCCACCACCATGATCGTCGGCGATCGGCCGGACGAGGTCCTGGTCGTCGCCAGGGGCACGGCTGGTGCGGAGGTACTCAGCGCGATCGCGTGAGGCCGCAGGCCGGAACGCGTGAATCGCGCGGCCAGACCGGCGCGCGATCGCGTGAGGCCGGCCCGGCCCCGGGGTCAGCTCCGCTCGATCGCCAGCGCGGCGGTGTCCAGCGCGGCGGCGATGGTCTCGGCCGTGGCCTGGTCGAGCGGACCCTGGCGCAGCCGCAGCCGCAGCGCGAGCTTCACATTCTCCATCCCCCGCACGACCGGGGCGGGGATGCCGGCCCGCGGCCCACCCTCGGCCGCGCCGCCGATGCGCGCCAGCAGCGCCGCCACCGACGCCTGGTTGGCGGCCAGGAACGCCTCGCCCTCGGGCGTGATGCGATAGCGCTTGCGCCCCGCTTCGGCGGCTTCGGCGGCGGCATAGCCCATGTCCTCCAGCCATGACAGCGTGGGATAGATCACGCCCGGGCTGGGGGTGTAGCTGCCGGCCATCCGCTCCTCGATCGCCTTGATCAGCTCATACCCATGCCGCGGCTGCTCGGCGATCATCGCCAGGACCAGGCTGCGCAGCTCGCCATAGTCGAACGGCCTTCCGCCGCGCCGGCCCCCGGAATGGGACCCGTGATTGTGCCTGTGATGCCCCGGATGACAGCGATCCGCCCTGTCATCGGGGTGTGCGAAACGACGGTGTGCGTCGTGTTGATGTGTGTGTTTCACGAGGCCGATATAGGTCTCGATATGTCGGGAGTCAAGATATATCGTGACCCGTATCGTCAATCCTGGCCACCCGCCGATACCGTCGCCCCGCTTCCCTTGCACCGCCGCCCCGTGCGACGCTGGTCCCATGGCAAGTCCCGTCACGAAGAACCCGAACGGCGTCTTTGTTTCCGCTGTCTCCGGCGAGTTCGCCGCGTTGCGGGCAGCACTCGCGACCAGCCTGAAGCGCGCGGGCAAGGACGTCCATTTCCACGACGAGCTGCGCCATGGGTCGGACCGCCTGCTGACCGACCTGGAACGCGAAATCGCATCCTGCGCGCTGGCGGTCTTCATCGTTGGCGAGCGCAGCGGCGGCGGCTTCCCGACCGAGGCCGAAACCCAGGGCTATACGGACCTGCTGCCACCCGGACAGACCCGCGCATCCTATACGCAGTGGGAGTTCCTGCTGGCCGGCCACCAGAAGCTGCGGCGCCTGGTCTATCAACCCGGCCCGGGTTTCACGCCGGACGCGCCGGCCCATGCCGACGACGATCCCGCCCTGCAAGCCCACTTCGTCGCGTGGCTGGCGGCGAGCGGCATCACCCGCACGCCATTTGCCACCAGCGCCGAATTGCGGGCGGCCGTGCATGAACAGCTTAACAAGCAGGTCGAGGCATTCCACAACCTGCCGCCCTCGATCGTCCCGCTGTTCAAGGGCAGGGACCGGTTCCTGGACACGTTGCACGACACGCTGGTCGCGCAGGGCGCCGCCACCATCACCGCCGTGCACGGGTTGGGCGGCGTCGGCAAGACCCGCGTCGCCATCGAATACGCCCATGCCCATCAGGCGGACTACCCGGGCGGCCGAGCGCTGGTCTCGGCCGGACGCGGCGACGCGCTGACCTCCTCCATTGCCCTCGCGCTCGGCTTGCATCACCTGATCGAACTGCCCGAGGACCAGCGGTGCACCGCCCTGCAAGCCTGGCTGAACCAGCGCGCCGAGTGGCTGCTGATCCTGGATGGGGCCGACAGGTCCGATGCGCTCGATGCGGTCAAGCGCCTGCGCGACGGGCTGAACAGCGGGCGCGTGCTGCTGACCAGCCGGCGGACCGACCTGCCGATGTGGTTTCAGGCGTTACCGTTGGATGTGCTGGATCGGCCGGACGCGATCGACCTGCTGCTGTCGGGCACGGCGGGGTTCCGTCCGTCGCGGGATGATGACCAGGCACAGGCGGCGGCACTGGCCGAGGCGACCGGCGGGCTTGCGCTCGCGCTGACCCATGCCGTGGCCTATATCCGCCAGCGCCGGATCGGATTGGACGCGTACCGGCGGCGGCTGGATGCCAAGCTGGAAACGCTGACCGGTTTCGCGGCGCCGGGGATCACCGGATACGACCGCTCGATCGCGGCGACCCTGGCGCTGTCCGTCGCGGAACTGACGGATGCCGGGCGGGATTTGCTGGAACGGCTGTCGTTTCTTGCCAATACGCCGCTACCGGACAGCCTGTTCTCGGCCGACGTGCTGGGGGACGGGGCCACGGCGATCGAGGATGCGCGGCTGGACCTGGAAACCTGGTCCCTGCTGACGCGCAGCCCCGAGGACGGAACCGTCTGGATGCATCGTCTGGTGCGGGACGTGACACGCCTTGGGTTGCCGCCGGATCGGCGGCGCGAGGCACTGGAGGCCTCGCTGTGGTGGATGAATGCGGCGTTTGCCTGGGATCCCCAGGACATGGGCACCTGGAACCGGGCGATGCCGCTGGCCGACCATGCCGAGGCAGTGGCCAATCACGCTGCGGCGGCAGGGATCGGTGTGCCGACCCTGCGGTTGATGGAGGCACTGGACAGTTTGTTTCACGCACGGGCACAGTACGGAAGAGCCGAGCCGATGTCGCGTGCCGCGCTGTTGATCGCGGAACGCAGCCTGGAGGCGGATCATCCTGACGTGGCGGCCTGCCTCAACAATCTCGCGGAATTGCTGCGAGTGACGAACCGTCAGGCGGAGGCCGAACCCCTGTTTCGCCGCGCGCTGGCGATCAACGAGGCGATCCTGGGACCGGATCACCCCGACGTCGCGATCCGCCTCATCAACCTCGCGGGCTTGCTGCGAGGGACGAACCGTCAGGCGGAGGCCGAACCCCTGTTTCGCCGCGCGCTGGCGATCAACGAGGCGAGCCTG
>CAYZKM010000290.1:0-6417 GCA_964478525.1 uncultured Bifidobacterium sp. | reverse complement strand
GCAGTAGTCCAGGAAGTAGTCGCATTTGCCCCGCGCATGCCATTCGGTCAGGATCACGTGCCCCATCGCCATGGCGAGCGCCGCATCGGTACCCTGTTTCGGATGCAACCACAGATCGCCGAACTTGCTCGCCTCGGAATAGTCGGGTGTCACGGTCACGACCTTGGTGCCACGGTAGCGGGCCTCGGTCATGAAATGCGCGTCCGGTGTGCGGGTCTGGGGCACGTTGCTGCCCCACATCATCAGGAAACCGGCATTGTACCAGTCAGCGCTTTCCGGCACATCGGTCTGCTCGCCCCAGGTCTGCGGCGATGACGGAGGAAGGTCGCAGTACCAGTCATAGAACGACATGCACACGCCGCCGATCAGCGACAGGTACCGGCTGCCGGCGGCATAGCTCACCATGCTCATGGCGGGGATCGGCGAGAAGCCGATGATGCGGTCTGGCCCGTACTGCTTGGCGGTATGCACGTTGGCGGCGGCGATCATCTCCTCGGCTTCCTGCCAGGTCACGCGCACGAAGCCGCCCTGCCCACGCACCTGCTGATAGGAACGGCGCTTGTCCGGATCGTTGACGATGCTTTCCCATGCAACCACCGGGTCGGCGTGCTGCACGCGCGCCGAACGCCACAATCGGACCAGGCGCTTGCGCATCAGCGGGTATTTCAGCCGGTTGGCGCTGTACAGATACCAGCTGTAGCTGGCGCCGCGCGAACAGCCTCGGGGTTCGTGGTTCGGCAGCCCCGGCCGCGTGCGCGGATAGTCGGTCTGTTGCGTTTCCCACGCAACGACCCCGTTCTTCACATAGATTTTCCAGCTGCACGACCCGGTGCAGTTCACCCCGTGGGTGGAACGCACGATCTTGTCGTGCGCCCAGCGCTGGCGATAGGTATCTTCCCACCCGCGCGGCTCCTGCGTGACTGCGCCATGACCGTTCGAGAAAGTCTCGACATTGCGGCGGAAGAAATTCAGACGTTCGAGAATGTGGGACACGATCTGTCTCTCTCTCAGCAGGGATTCGGCGCGTTGCGGCGGGCGTAGAAGTACCAGTTCAGGACGATGGCGACGGTGAAATAGATGACGCACCACCAGAAGAAGGCATTGGGCGATCCGAAGAACGCGACGCTCTGGCCGATCAGGATGCTGCAGGCGAATGGGCCATAGGCCGCCATCGCCGCGGTCCAGCCGATCACGCCGGCCGCCTGGCGCGGCTCGAACAGCATCGGCATCTGCTTGAAGGTGCTGGCGTTGCCGAAGCCGGCGAACATGAACAGTGCCAGCATCGATGCCAGGAAGTACGGGAACTGGTCCATCGATGTCGGTGTCGTATAGAACGGTATCATGACGGCGCTGATCAGCATGCCGATGCCGGCGATCTGCGTGACGCGGGCGCCACCGAACCGATCGGACAGCGGGCCGCCGATGACGCGCGCGACGGAACCGACCAGCGGGCCGAGGAAGGCATAGGCCAGCGGGTCGGGTGCACCCGGCAGCGCGCCATAGCACTGGCGGATCAGCAGCGGAAACACGCCGGCCAGGCCCGAGAAGATGCCGAACGTCATGATGTACAGCACGGTCATGATCAGGCCGTGCTTCATCTTGAAGATGTCCAGCTGCTCGCGGAAGTTGGCGCGCACGGGCACGCTGCGCAGCATGAACCAGGCCGCCAGGCCGCCGATCACGATCAGCGGGATGTAGATGGCGGTTGCGTTCTGCAACCACAGCGTCTTGGTCGCGCCGGTGGGCGCCGTGAAGGTCTGGCCTTCACCCAGCATGCCGTCCAGCACCGCGAAGCCGATGATCCACGGGGTGACGAACTGCACGACGCTGACGCCGAAATTGCCGATGCCGGCCTGGATCGCCAGGGCGGTGCCCTGCAGACGCTTCGGGAAAAACAGGCTGGTGGACGGCATGAACGAGGAGAAATTGCCACCACCCAGCCCGGCCAGGAAGGCCAGCGTCATCAACACCCAGTACGGTGTCGTGTTGTCCTGCACGGCGTAGTACCAGCCGACGGCCGGCACCAGCAGCGACAGGGTCGACAGTGCGATGACATGGCGCGTGCCCATCAGCGGGGTCATGAAGGCATGGCCGATGCGCAGCGTGCCGCCCGCCAGGCCTGGCATCGCGGCCAGCCAGAACAGCTGCTGCGTCGTCAGCTTGAACCCCAGGCCGGGCAGGCGGACCACCAGCGCGCTGACCACGAACCACACGATGAAGGCCAGGGTCAGGTCGAAGGTCGTGATGATCAGCGTGCGCCAGGCGCGGGTGCTGCCGCCGTTCTGCCAGAACGTGGTGTCCTCGGGGTCCCACCTGGTCAACCAGGTGCCGTCGCGGGTGCCCGCGGCTCTGGTGCTTTCTGTCGTTGTCGTTGACATGACAGTGTATCCTTGCGTTTGGGTCTGTATCACTGGCCGGCGGCTGCGTGCGGCATGCCCAGATGGCGTGCCTCGGGCAGGTCCTGCGGGCGCTTCAGGTCGGGGTGTTCGCGGCGTTCCATCCGGCGGATCGCGAAATGCATCCATGTCAGGCTGACCGCGACGATCAGGAACATCAGCATGAAGCAGCTGGTCCAGACGCCGATGATGTCGTTCATGGCACCGAACGCGATCGGCAGGACGAAGCCGCCCATCCCGCCGATCAGGCCCACCACGCCGCCGACACTGCCGACGCGCCCGGGGTAATAGACGGGGATGTGCTTGTAGACTGCTGCCTTCCCCAGGCTCATGAAGAAGCCCAGCACCATGGTCAGGGCCGTGAAGGGCAGGAAGCCGATTGCGATGTTGAACTCGATCGGTCCGCGGATGCCTTGCACGATATAGTGGGTGGCCGGATAGCTCAGCAGGAAGCAGCAGATGACCGAGCCGATGAAGGTCCAGTACATCACGGTCCGGGCGCCGAAGCGGTCGCTCAGCGTGCCGCCCAGGATGCGGAACAGCGATCCCGGCACCGAATAGGCTGCGCCCAGCATGCCGGCGGTGATGATGTCCAGCTTGTAGACACCGACGTAGTACCGTGGCAGCCACAGCGCGAGGGCGACGAAACCGCCGAACACGAAGAAGTAGTACAGCGAGAAGCGCCAGACCTGCAGGTTCTTCAGCGGCTCCATCATGGCCATGAAGCTTTCGGGCTTCACGCCCTCTTTCCGGCGGCGCGCCAGGTCGGGATCGTCGCGTGTGATAAGGAAGAACAAGACCGCCATCACCAGAAGCGCCAGTGCCCACAGATTGGCGACCATTTTCCAGCCGAAGGCGACCATGATGACCGGGGCGAGGAACTTGGTTACCGCCGCACCGACATTGCCGGCGCCGAAAATGCCCAGTGCGGTGCCCTGGCTTTCCTTGGGATACCATTTCGACACATAGGCGATGCCCACCGCGAAGGACCCGCCGGCGATGCCGACGCCCAGCGCGGCGATCAGGAAGGTCGTATAGTCATAGGCGAATGAAAGCAGCCAGGTCGCGACGGCCGCACAGACCATCACGGCGGTGAACACGATCCGTCCGCCGTACTGGTCCGCCCAGATGCCCAGCACCAACCGGATCAACGATCCGGTCAGCACGGGTGTGCCGACCAGCAGGCCGAATTGCGCGTCTGTCAAATTCAGGTCGCGCTTCACCTGCACGCCGACGATCGAAAAGATCGTCCATACGGCAAAGCAGATGGTAAAGGCTCCCGTCGAGGCCCACAGGGCCGTTGCCCTGCCCGGCGGCCTGGACTCCGTCGTCTCGCTCGCACTCATAATGGCGCTCCGGATCAATCCGGCGCACGCTTACGGTTCAAGGAAAAAAGGCCGTTGATTCAAGTCAAGGTATCGGGATGAATTACCGGAATTTTCGCAGTGCATCCAACTGGCGCAAAACATTGTTTGACATGATCGCCGGTTGCTCTTGATCTGGATCAGAAAGCAGCCCATGCGGTATCAGGGGCTGTCGTACAGGGAGTGCCTATGCCGAACCGGCCGATGACCCTCGACCTTGCCAGGCGTAGCCCGTTTTTTGCCGCCGCCGGGGATGCCGCGCTGGACCGGATTCTGCGCGTCAGCTTCGCCCAGCAACTGCCACGCGGTACCACGCTGTTCGACCAGTACGAGGAACCGAATTTCCTGCACCTGCTGCTGGAAGGCAGCATCGGGTTGCGGGCGCGGGCCGAGACCGAGGATACGACGGTGGTCGAGATCTTCACTGCCGGCGAATTGTTCCTCGCCCCCGCCGTCATCCTGCGGCTGCCCTACCTGGCCTCGGCCGTGACGCTGACCGAGGTGCGGGTCCTGATGATCCCCGCGGATGCCTTCCGCGCCGCGCTGGAACAGGACCCAGCCCTGTCGCGGGCGACGGTCGACCTGCTGTCGCGCCATTGGCGGTTCATGGTGGACCAGGTCGTCGACCTGAAGCTGCGTTCAGCCGAGAGGCGGGCGGCGCGGTTCCTGGCCCGCCGCCTGCCCGAGGAACTGGCCAGCGGCACCGTCGAACTGCCCGAGGCCCGCAGCGCCATTGCCGCGCGGCTGGGCATGACGCCCGAGACGCTGTCCCGAGCTTTCGCCGCGCTGGAGACGCGCGGCCTGATCCGCGTCGTCGGGCGCCAGGTCGAGGTGCTGGATCGGGCGCCGCTGCTGGAATAGAGGGATCACGCTGAGCGGCTCCGTGCCAGCGTGATAGCGTGCGCTGACCGCTTACGGTCAGGCGGCAGGCGCGGTAGTCGGGCTCAGCGGTCCTTCAGCGTCACGTTGAAATGCAGGCCGCAATCGCCGTTGGTCACGTCGGCCTCGATCTTGTTGGCCGAATAGCGTCCGACCATGGTGATGCCCGGGCCACTGCCCTCCACGGTGCCATCGTCGCGGATCAGGCCGTCGACATAGACATTATAGCTCCAGCGATACTGGAACCGCTTGTCCCAGACCTGGAACGAGACCAGGCCGGGGCGCGGGCACTGGCGTCCGATCGCCTGGAACCGCGTGCTGGTGCCGCGATACTGGCCGGCGACGATGTCGACCTTGGGGCGGGGCGCTTCGGGCGGCGGGGTCGGGGCGCAGGCGGACAGGGCGGCGGCGAGGACCGGAACGGCGAGGATCGGTTTCATGCGGCTCCGTCGAAAATCGGCAGGCTGAGGAACAGGGCGTCCCTCATGCGAGCATCGCGCCGGTTTGGCAAGCCGGCCTCGATGTCCGCCCGCATGTCGGGGTGCCGCGTTACTTGTAGCGGGAGCAGTCGGGGTCAGGCGCGCTCGCGTCATAGCCGGGCATGCCGGGAATGCCGTGACCGGGCAGGACGACATTTTCCAGGTCGTCCGCGGCGGGTTTGGCGCCAAACCACTTCTCGGACAGCGTGGCGATGGTGCCGTCCTTCTTCATGCATTTCAGGACATCCTCGACCTGGCCGCGCAGTTCCGCCGAATCCTTGCGGAACGGCGTTGCCCAGTGCGCCTTGGTGTCGGCCAGGATCCAGTCTGCCACGAACATCGGGTTCCGCTTGGCGGCATAGCGGACCACCGTGTTGCCGGCGAGGTTGGCATAGGCGTGGCCGGATACCACGGCCTGCACCGCATCGGGGTTGGTGTCGAAGGCCTGGACGGTGAAGCCGTATTGCTCGCCCATCTTCTTGGCCAGGGTCTCGTAGGGCGTGCCCTTGTTGACCGCGACGACCTTGCCCTTCAGGTCAGCCCATTCCTTGATGGGCGGCGAGCCTTTCTTGATGCCGAACTGAAAGGCGGTCCAGATATAGCCTTGGGTGAACAGCAGGGCATCGGCGCGTTCGGCGGTCACGGTGGTGGGCGCGGTCAGGAAATCGTATCGCCCGGCCTGCAGCGCCGGGATCAGGCCCGAGAAGCTGGCCGATTCGATGACGATGCCCCGGTTCAGCCGGCGCGCGACCTCGTTGAACAGGTCGATCTGGAACCCTTCGATGCCGCCACCAAGCTTGGGCATGGCGTGTGGGGCATAGGTGCCGTCGACGCCGGTGCGGAACGGCGGCAGGGCTGATGTTTGGGCGAAGGCGGACCCGGCCATGACGGTCAGGGCGACGGCGAGCAGGCAGCGTCGGAACATGGCGGCGACCTTCCCAGGTTGGTGGTGATCAGGCTCGTTCGGGGAACAGGCCGAGCAACCCCTCGGCGCTGGCGGGGCAGCGTCCACGTTCGGTGATCAGGCCGGTGACGAGCCGAGCGGGGGTGACGTCGAAGGCGGGGTTGGCGGCGGGGCTGGCGCTGGCGACGACGCGGATGGTGGTGACGGTGCCGTCGGGCAGCTGGCCGGTGATGTCGGTGACCTCGGCCTGGGTGCGCTCCTCGATGGGGATTTCGCGCAGCCCGTCGGCAACGGTCCAGTCGATGGTGGAGGAGGGCAGGGCGACCCAGAACGGCAGGTCGTTGTCCCGGGCGGCCAGTTGCGGAACCTGCGCCTCGGCCAGACAGCACACATCG
>CAYZKM010000289.1:5272-6431 GCA_964478525.1 uncultured Bifidobacterium sp. | reverse complement strand
GTCACCCCTTGCCGTCGTGCGGTCAGTGCCAACGATGCAGAGATCGACCATGCCATGCTGCATCAGATGGCCGCCCACATTGTCGGCGATCACCGTATGCGGCACGCCGTGCTTGCCCAGTTCCCAGGCGGTCAGCGCCGCGCCCTGGTTGCGGGGCCGGGTTTCATCGACCCAGACATGCACATCGATACCGGCATCATGCGCCTTGTAGATTGGCGCCAGGGCGGTGCCCCAGTCGACGGTCGCCAGCCAGCCGGCGTTGCAATGGGTCAGCACGTTGACCCGTTTGCCCCCCTTGGCCGCGGCCGCCTGCTGGATCAGCGGCAGCCCGTGGGTGCCGATGGCCTCGTTCTGTGCCGCGTCCTCGTCGGCGATGGCCGCGGCTTCGGCATAGGCGACGGCCACGCGCTGGGCGGGCGGGGTGTTGCGCAGCCGGGTCAGCATCCGGTCCAGCGCCCAGCGCAGATTGATCGCGGTCGGGCGGGTTTCGGCCAGCAGCGCGGCGTCGCGCTCCATCGCTTCGGTCGACGGATCGGCGCGCAGCGCCAGGCACAGGCCATAGGCGGCGACGGCGCCGATCAGCGGGGCGCCGCGTACTTGCATCGAACGGATGGCATGGGCGACCTGATCACGATCTGTCAGCCGGATGATGTCCAGCGACCAGGGCAGCCTGGTCTGGTCGATGATCCCCGCCGTCCAGCCGTCGGCGGGGTCGACCCAGACCCCGCGATACGCAACGCCGTCCACCTTCATCGCGCGGATACCCTTTGATGCAGCACGCAGACCAGGGTGAACAGGCGGCGGGCGGTGTCGAAGTCGATATCGATCTTGCCGGCCAGCCGCTGCTTCATCAGGTCCGCACCCTCGTTGTGCAGACCGCGCCGGCCCATGTCGATGGCCTGTATGCGGGATTCGCGCCCTTCCTCGACCGCCTTGATGTGGCTGTCCACCAGCAGCTGATAATCCTTCACCAGGCGGCGGAACGGGCCCAGCACCAGGCCGATCGCGATCAGCGCGACGTCGTCGCGGTCGCGAATGTCGAACACCAGCCGTCCGTCGCGGATCGACAAATGCAGGACGAACGGACCGGGCACGCCGCCATGGGCCAGCGGCAGGAAATGGTTGGCGGTGGCCAGGTCCGCCACCGCCTGCGCCGAGG
>CAYZKM010000289.1:0-5262 GCA_964478525.1 uncultured Bifidobacterium sp. | reverse complement strand
TCAGCCCGTCGCTGTCCAGGACGACGCGATCGAGGCGGGCATGCGTCGTGTCGGTTGCGGTCATGATCCGTTGGGATCGGTCTTCAGCATGTTCAGATTGACCATCAGGCCGACGGTGCCGCCCTTGATCGGGCGCAGCAGCGTCAGGGCCAGAAACAGGGTCATCGGCACGAAGATCGCCGTCATGGTGGCGATGGACGGTTCCCCGACCCGGTCGACATACATCATCAGCGGGATGACGATGTGCCCCACCACGAAGATCGTGAAATACGGCGGCGCGTCGTCCGCCCGTGCCCGGCCCAGCGGTGCGCCGCAGTTCCGGCATTCCGGCACAACCCGCAGATAGCCGTTGAACATGTGGCTGTTGCCGCAGGCCGGGCAGCGGCCCAGCAGCCCGCGCCCGATCGCCGACGCGAGCGTGGGCATGGGCCATGCGGGCGCGGGCTTGTTGCGGTCAGGCGTCCATTCGGTGCCGGTCATTATGTGTCCTTGCGGCGCGGTGCGCTTGCTGAGGCCGGCAGGATAGCCGTTGCTGCACCGCAGCACCAGATTGGACTTGTTTCGACGGGGCGTGACCGATCAAACATTGGCGCATGGCTCGCATCCTGATCATCAACCCCAATTGCTCGGCCGCGTGTTCGGCGGGCATTTCGGCTGCCATCGACCCGTTCCGCCTGCCGCGCGGGCCGGACCTGGATGTGCTGACGACGCCGGAAGGTCCGTCTGCCATCTATAGCTGGCGCGACTGGCATGCCGCGGTGGAACCGGTATGTCGCACGATCGAGCGGGAAAGCGCCGATGTCTACGTGGTTGCCTGCGCGTCCGACCCGGGGATCGAGGCGGCGCGCGCCACAACCGATCGCCCGGTCCTGGGGGTATTCCGTTCGGCGGTCGCCGCCGCGATTGCGCGTGCGGAGCGGTTCGGCGTGATCGCCATCGTTGATGCGTCGAAGGGCCGTCACATGACCACGCTGCGGGCCATGGGCCTGCAGGACCGCCTGGCCGCCGAGGTTGCGCTGAACGTGTCGATGGCCACGCTGCTGGACCCGCAGGCGGCGCGGGCGCGCCTGATCGCGGCCGGTCGGGCAGTGGCTGATGCCGGGGCCGAGACCGTCATTCTCGGCTGCACCGGCATGGCGCACCATCGGCCGGCGATCGAGGACGCGATCGGGCTGGCAGTGATCGAGCCATGCCAGGCCGCCGCGGCGGCGGCGCTGGCGATCGTGCTGTCTGCGGGGCCGGTACTGGTTCAGACCTGAATGTCGACCTTCTTGCGGTCCTTGTCGCCGGCCGGTTCGGGCGGCTTCGGCGGCGGCCGCTCTGCGACCTTGTCCTGCCCATGCCCGTCATGGCGGTGAGTCTTGGCGGCTTGCTGCAAAGCCGCCGCCGCGGCATTGCCCACGGTCGCGCCGATCGAAATCATGATGCTGCCTCCTGGCATGATCCGGACTGACGCCGGATGACAGACAGCAATGCCACCGAAAGGTTAAGCAAGCCTTAACGCGGCGGCGATTATCCCGCGTTCCACACCGGCGGATCGACGGCACCGACCTGGTCGGTGATGCGGCGATAGGCTTCGGGGCGGCGATGCTTCTCGAACGCGAAGATCGTGTTGCGGCCCAGATCGCACATCGCCAGGTTGCAGTCCGCCGTGATCAGCTCATCGTCCCAGCTGGTCGCCATGGCGGTGATCTCGCCCTGCGGATTGACGATGATGGAGTGGCCGAACAATTCGCACCCATCCTCGGTGCCGCCCTTGGCCGTGGCGACGGCGAAGCAGGCGTTCTGGTAGCACCCGGCCTGGATCGACAGATGGGAATGGAACACGCGTAGATGATGCGCCTCGAACCCGCCGGCTTCCTGGTTGATGCTGGGCGTGTTGTAGCCGAGCATGACCAGGTCGACCTTTTGCAGGCCAAGGACGCGCCAGGCTTCGGGCCAACGGCGATCGTTGCAGATCATCATGCCCATCGCCACGCCGTCCAGGCCGCCCATGGGGGCACGGATCACGGGAAAGCCCAGATTCCCGACCTCGAAATAGCGCTTCTCCAGATGCTGTGTGGTGCGCCTGGGGTCGAACTCGGCGTGGCCCGGCAGATGGACCTTGCGGTATTTCAGCAGGATATCGCCCGCCGGGCTGACCAGGACCGACGTGTTGAATCGCCGCTTGCGCACGGCGCCGGTTTCGTCGGCTTCGTGCGCGATCTCGGCATAGCCGAGGTGAAAGCCGATCCCGAATTTGCGCGCCGCGGCGAACAGCGGCGCGGTTTCGTTCGATGGCATCGAGGTTTCGAACCACCGATCCGCCTCGGCGATATCGTCGTGATAATGGCGCGGAAAAAACGTGGTCAGCGCGAGTTCCGGGAACACGACAAGCTCGACACCGCGCTTGTGCGCCCGTTCCATCAGCCGGACCATGCGTTCCACCGCGACCGATCGTGGCTCGGCCTTCTGGATGGGACCAAGTTGCGCGGCGGCGACGGTGATGATGCGCTGGGTCATGGCACGGGTCCCGGGTCAGGGTGGCGTCAGGGATTTCTTAACCACACCATGCCCAGAATACAAAACCGGCCGGGATGGGCCCGGCCGGCGTTGAAGGGAGCGAACGATGCAGAACCATCGTCATCTCCTGCCTCGAATAATGGTGATTCTCGACATTCGTGTCAAGATCATCATTAAGCGCAGGTAGGAGGGCGGCCAGTTCCGGTAACGGGGCTGGCCACCTTCGGCGACGCTCCACACCTGG
Organism: uncultured Bifidobacterium sp.; assembly: GCA_964478525.1. Taxonomy (GTDB): domain Bacteria; phylum Pseudomonadota; class Alphaproteobacteria; order Acetobacterales; family Acetobacteraceae; genus Rhodopila. The sequence goes on along the minus strand of CAYZKM010000289.1, from coordinate 2,516 downwards.
TGTCAGCCTGCATGCTGGCGACGAACGAACTGCCCATCGCCCGGTGCCGACAGGACAGTGGTGCCATCCCAGATGCGCCGCCCCCGCAACCACGTGCCAACCACCCGCGCCTTCATCGCCCGGCCATGATAGGCAGACCACTGCATCTCGGGCCGGTCGACGATGCAGGCCTGGTCGAAGGTGAAATCACCCTCCTCCAGAACCAGAAGGTCGGCATCCGACCCGATGCGGATCGCGCCCTTCTTTGGCCAGATGCCGTGCAGCTGCGCGCTGCGCTCGGCGCAATACGTCGCCATCAATGTCGGTGGCAGGCCGCGCTCGGCCAGCAGCGTGAACATCAGCGGCGCGAAACTCTGCAATCCGGTCAGCCCGGCACCGCAGGCGAAGATGTCGTCGAACTGCTTGCGCTCGATCGGCCACGGGGCATGATCGGTCGAGACATAGGCGATCTTGCCGGCAACCAGGCTCTGCCACATCCGCTCCACCTCGGCCGCGGTGCGGAAGGGCGGGTTGCATTTGCCGAAGCCCTTCAGGCGAACGATATCGTCCTCGGTCATGCACAGATACTGGATGCACGCCTCGCCCGTCGTTTGCGCGCCCATCGCGCGGAATTGCTCGGCCAGTTCGAAACCACGCGCGATCGACGAATGCGCGATGTGCACATGCGCGCCGGTTTCCAGCGCCATCTCGAAGATTTCCAGATCCGCCATCGACTCTGCCAATGGCGGGCGGGTGCGGCAATGCATGATCGGATCGGTGCGACCGGCGGCGCGCGCCTCGGCTGTCAGCTTCTCGACAAGTTCCTGGTCTTCGTTGTGGATCGCGACCGGCAGCCCGGTCTTGGCGATCTCGTGAAACGCGGCCAGCATCGTCGGATGATCGATACGCGGGAAACGGACAGCGTCGTACTCGTAGGTCGACAGCTTGAACGCCGAAATGCCGCGGCGAGCCAGTTCCGCGATCGCATCGATCCCGCCGGTCTTGGTGATCGTGCCGTACAGCGCCATATCGACATGCGACGTACGCTCGACCCAACCGATCTTGTCTTCCAGGATCGCCGCGTCGGTCACCGGTTTCGGCACGTCGTACGGCATGTCACAACACGTCGTGACACCGCCCGCCGCGGCGCAGCGTGACGCGGTCTCGATGCCGGGCCATCCGGTCGATGACGAAGTGTGCATGTGCCCGTCGACCAGGCCAGGCAGGATCAGCCTGTCGCCGAGATCGATGGTATCACGCGCCGGCGGCGGCTCGCCTTGTCCGATCGCGGCAATGGTCTCTCCGCGGATGGCAACATAGCCATTGCGCAGGATCGACTCGGTCGTTACCAGCGTGCCTCTGATCACTCGGTCGAACGGGTCTGACACTATTATATATGCATCCTTCGGTGCGGTGTTCGATGCGGCCAGGAGGGGCGTGCTTGCTGTACGCGTGTCGTCCCCTTACGAAGCAGGCATTGGCCTGGGGTGCAGGCTAGACCGCGCCGGCCGTTCAGCCAACCCTGTGATCCGGCGCAGAACGGAGGATTTGGATGATACTGCATGATGTCAGGGTTCACCCCTCGAAGTCGAACCTGAAGCGCGAGGACCAGCTCGCCTGGAAGATGGCCGGCGTGGCCGCGGACAAGGTTGCCGTCCCCAAGGACGTGACCGAGATGATCATCAACCGCATCATCGACAACGCGTCGGTGGCGATCGCGGCGATCAATCGCCGCCCGGTGACCTCGGCCCGCGACATGGCGCTGGCGCGTCCGCACAAGAATGGCGCGACCGTCTTCGGCGTCGCCGCCGGCAAGCGCGTGACGCCGGAATGGGCGGCATGGGCGAACGGCACCGCGGTGCGTGAACTGGACATGCACGACACGTTCCTTGCCGCCGACTATTCGCACCCGGGCGACAACATCCCGCCGATCCTTGCGGTCGCGCAGACGATGGAGAAGTCGGGCAGGGACCTGATCCGCGGCCTGGCCACCGGCTATGAAATCCAGATCGACCTGGTGCGTGCGATCTGCCTGCACAAGTTCAAGAAGGATCACATCGCGCATCTGTGCCCCGCGCAGGCGGCCGGCATCGGGACGCTGCTGGGCCTGAAGCAGGACATCATCTACCAGGCCGTGCAGCAGGCGGTGCATGTCAGCTTCTCGACGCGGCAGTCGCGCAAGGGCGAGATCAGCTCGTGGAAAGCCTATGCGCCCGCGCACGCCGGCAAGCTTGCGGTCGAGGCTGTCGATCGCGTGATGCGCGGCGAAGGCGCGCCGAACCCGATCTATGAAGGTGAGGACAGCGTTATCGCCTATATGCTGGATGGTCCGGACGGCCAGTACCAGGTGCCGCTGCCGGGCGTGGGCGAAGCCAAGCGCGCGATCCTGGACAGCTACACCAAGGAACACAGCGCGGAATACCAGTCGCAGGCGCTGATCGACCTCGCGTTCCGGATGCGGGAGCAGATCTCCGATTTCGACAAGGTCGCGAAGATCGTCATCCACACCAGCCATCACACCCATTATGTGATCGGCA
>CAYZKM010000288.1:0-6455 GCA_964478525.1 uncultured Bifidobacterium sp. | reverse complement strand
GGTCGCGCAGCTCGTCTACGGTGGCGTCCTCGACCGCCATCCGCGCCTGCGCGTCGCCTGCGTCGAGGCGGATGCCGGCTGGGGGCCGCATTTCATGTACCGTATGGACCATGCCTACAAGCGGCACCGGCACTGGCTGAAGGGGCAGGAGATGGAAAAGCTGCCGTCCGAGTATTTCAAGGAGAACATCCGCCTGACGTTCCAGGACGATCACGTGGCGTTCCAGCTCGCGCACATGATGGCGCCGAACCAGCTGATGTGGGCAAACGATTTCCCGCACAGCGATTCCACCTGGCCGTGGAGCCAGGATGTCCTCGATGAGCAGACGCGCGGCCTGGACCCGGCGCTGCGACAGAGAATCGTGTATGACAACGTCGCTGAATTCTACGGGTTGAACGCCTGACCGCACGGCGTCCGGCCCGGCTGGCAAGGATATGTGACCATGACCCGGATCGGACGCCGTCATCTGCTGCAGGGGGCGGGCGCGCTGGCCGCGCTGCCCGCGCCCGCGATCGCGGCGTCGGAAAAGGAGCGTGTGCTGCGCTTCATCCCGCAGATCGACCTGGCGTTCCTCGATCCGCATTTCTCGATGACCAATATCACCCGCAACCATGCCGGCCTGGTGTTCGACCAGCTGTACGGCACCGATGCCGCGTTCACCGCGCAGCCGCAGATGGCCGAGGGCCATACGGTCGAGGATGACGGGCGGACCTGGCGCATCCGGCTGCGCGAAGGGCTGTGGTGGCATGACGGCACCCCGGTGCTGGCGCGCGACTGCGTGGCCAGCCTGAAGCGCTGGGGGCGGCGGGATGTGCTGGGCGCCGAGGTGCTGGCGATCAGCAACGAGATCACCGCCCCCGACGATCGCACGATCCAGTTCCGGCTGAAGCACCCGTTCCCGATGCTGTCCGCCGCCCTGGGCAAGCCCGGCGCGTTCATGCCGGCGATGATGCCGGAACGCCTGGCGGCGACCGATCCGTTCAAGCAGGTGCCGGAACTGATCGGCAGCGGGCCGTTCCGCTATGTCGCGGAGGAGCGTCTGCAGGGCGTGCGGAACGTCTATGCGAAGTTCGAGAAATACGTCCCGCGCCCGGCCGGCACCCCCGATCGCGGCGCCGGACCAAAGATCGTGCACTTCGAACGCGTGATCTGGACCACCATGCCCGACCAGGGCACCGCCTTCGCCGCGATGCAGAAGGGCGAGCAGGACTGGTGGGAATACGCGTCCCAGGACGTGGTGCCGCTGATCCGCAAAAGCCGCACCCTGCGCTATGGGGTGCTGGAGACCGAGGGCAACTACCTGATGGTGCGCTTCAACCATCTGCAGCCCCCGTTCAACCGACCGGAAATGCGCCAGGTGATCCTGCGGGCGGTGAACCAGGAGGATTTCTGCGCCGCGGTCGCCGGTGGCGAGGACGAGTTCCAGCGCCCCGGCGCCGGCTTCTACCCGCCCGGCATGCCGGATGCGACCGATACCGGCCTGGCCTCGATCCGCCCGCCCTTCACCGCCGCACAGGCGCGCGCCGCGCTGGAGAAGGCGGGCTATCGCGGGGAAAAGATCGTGCAGATCTCACCCGCCGACTACCCGAACGTGCGCGCGGCCAGCGAGGTGCTGGCCGACATGCTGAAACAGATGGGCGTCAACCTGGACTATGTCAGCATCGACTGGGCGGGGATGACGCAGCGTGTGCTGAAGAAGGACAACCCCGAGACCGGCGGGTTCCATCTGCACATGCTGAACGTGCCGGGGCTGTCGATGGCCTCGCCGCTGGTCAATTCCCGCCTGCGCGGCGTGGCCGCACCGGAATCCGGCTGGTACGACAGCAAGCGGTACGAGGCGCTGCGGTTCCAGGCGATCACCACGACCGATCCGGCCGAACGCCGGCGCCTGGCCGGGGAGCTGCAGCTGGAGTGCCTGGACACCGTGCCGCTGGTGCCCGCCGGCGTGACGCTGCAGCCGGCGGCATGGCAGGCGGATCTGCAGGGGGTGCTGTCGGGGGTGCCGAAGTTCTGGAACGTGCGGCGGGGGTGACACCTCGCGGCTCCTCCGGCCACCATGGGCTCCTATATCAGCCCATCGACGTCATCGCCCGACATCCGGCGCCATGCGATCGTCACCGGCCGGGCGCCGGCGGTCCTGACCGCGAGCGAGAGCGTATGCCGCTCGTTCGGCTGGGTGGTGGCGAACTGCCAGGCGGCGGGATCGTCGGCGATGCCGCTGCCGAAGGCGATGCCCAGCGGTGCCAGCGAGAAGGCGAACTGGTCCAGCGGCAGCGACAGGCCCTTGCCGATCGCCTTGATATAGGCCTCCTTCAACGTCCAGAACGTGAAGAACAGCGAGCCCTGCTCGGCCTCGGGCGCGGCGCGCAGGATCGCCAGCTCATCCCGGGCGAAATAGTAATCCGCCAGCTTCAGGTGATTGCCGGACCGGAACCGGTCCTCGATATCGACGCCGACCGCATGGTCCAGCACCAGCGCGCAGGCGACCGCGCCACGGGTGTGGGAGATGTTGAACGCCAGGCGCGGCTGGGCGTGGTCGGGATGGATCTCGGGCTTGCCATGGGCCCGCGGCGCGAACCGCCACTCGGCCGGTGGCGTGCCGGCGAAATGGCCCAGCATGCCGCGCAGCAGCGCATGCGCCGCGGTGAACTGGCGCCGGTCGCGGGGGAAGGCGAACCGCCGGGCGCGGGCGCGTTCGGCCGGCTCCAGCACGGCGGACCAGCGCGCCAGCGCCGCGTCCGGCAGGTCGTCGACCGTCAGCCACCAGACATGCGCCGTACCCGCCTGCAGTCTCATGCATCCCGCCCGCTGCCCGGATTGCCGATGCCCTCTACGACCAGGATGTCCGGCGGACAAGGTGGCGGGCATGACCGGATGGGCGCGGCGCTGTAGGATGGGGGCCGTGGTCTGCCGGCCGACCGGCCGGTGACCGGCAGGAGACGATGATGGCCCGCGCGCGCGAAATCCGGCTGAACGCCTTCGACATGGCCTGCGTCGGCCATATCCAGCACGGCATGTGGACGCATCCGCGCGACCACGGCGCCGACTACACCACGCTGGACCACTGGGTCTCGCTGGCCCGCCTGCTGGAACGCGGGCTGTTCGACGGGCTGTTCCTGGCCGACATCCTGGGCGTCTACGACGTGCTGGAAGGCAGTGCCGCGCCATCCCTGCGCGAGGCGGTGCAGATCCCGCTGATCGACCCGATGGCGCTGGTTCCGGCGATGGCGCATGCCACGACGCATCTGGGCTTCGGCGTGACCTGCAACCTGGCCTATGAACCGCCCTTCCTGTTCGCCCGCCGCATGGCGACGCTGGACCACCTGACCAAAGGGCGGATCGGGTGGAACATCGTCACCGGCTATCTGGACAGTGCGGCCCGCGCGATGGGGATGGACGGGCAGATGGCGCATGACGACCGCTATGCCCTGGCCGATGAATACATGGAGGTGGTCTACAAGCTGTGGGAAGGCGGCTGGCGCGACGACGCGGTGATCCGCGACCGCACCAACCGGGTCTATGCCGATCCGGCCCGCGTGCGCATCGTGCGCCATCACGGCCGGCAGTTCCACCTGGACGCGATGCCGCCCTGGGAACCGTCGCCACAGCGCACGCCGGTGCTGTACCAGGCCGGCGCGTCGGATCGCGGCCGCATCTTCGCCGCCCGCCATGCCGAATGCGTGTTCGTCAACGGCGCCAGCCAGGCGAATGTGCGCCGCATCGTCGCCGATCTGCGCGCCCGTTCGGCCGACCGCCCGCTGAAGGTCTTCGTCGGCGCCACCGTCATCGTCGGGCGCACCGAGGCGGAAGCGCAGGACATGCTGCAGGATTACCGCCGCCACGCCTCGGCCCGGGGCGCGCTGGCCCATGCCGCGGCATCGCTGGGCGTCGATTTCGACCGGTTCGGGATGGACGACCCGGTGGATGCGTCATCCAGCCAGGCCGTCCGCTCGAACCTGGAGGCGATGACGACGTCATTCGGCCCGGGCTGGACCAAGCGGCATCTGCTGGACCGGCTCATTCTGGGCAGCCGCCAGCTGCCGATCGTGGGATCGGCGGAACAGGTCGCGGATGCGCTGATGCAATGGGTGGAGGTCGCGGATGTGGACGGGTTCAACCTGTCGCGCACGGTGATCCCCGAGTGCCTGGAAGGCGTCGTCGAGCGGGTGGTGCCGGTGCTGCAGCAGCGCGGCGTGTTCAAGACCGGCTATGCGCCCGGCAGCTACCGCCACAAGATCTTCGGCGCCGGCGACCGGCTGCCGCCGTCCCATCCCGCGGCCTCGGCGCGGTGGTAACGCGTGGGGCCGCATTGTCCCACGCCGGGCCATGCCGCATGATCGGGCCATGACCCAGACTGTCCGGCTTCACCGCCTGCCGCACGCGCGGGACCTGCCTCTGCCCGGCTATGCCACCGCCGGCGCCGCCGGCATGGACCTGCTGGCCGCCGTCGCCGCGCCGGTGACGATCCCGCCCGGCGGGCGGGCGCTGATCCCGACCGGGCTGACCATGGCATTGCCGGCGGGGCACGAATTGCAGATCCGGCCGCGATCGGGCCTGGCGCTGCGCAGCGGGATCATCGTGCCCAACAGCCCCGGCACGATCGACGAGGATTATCGCGGCGAGGTGCAGGTGATCCTGCTGAACGCCGGGGATGCGCCGTTCGTGGTGGAGCGGGGGATGCGCATCGCGCAGGCGGTGCTGGCCCCGGTGGTCCGCTTCGCCTGGCAGGAGGTGGAGGCGCTGGACGACACCACCCGCGCCGGCGGCGGTTTCGGCAGCACGGGAACCGGCTAGCTCGTTGTTTGAGCGCATGATTCACCCGCTGCCACGATCCCGCTCAGCGGGATCATGCTCTAGCTCATTGTTTGATCGCATGATTCACCCGCTGCCACGATCCCGCTCAACGTGATCATGCGCTAGGCGTGCGCCACCCCGTTGCTACCGTGACGCGAACCGGCCAGCATCGGCCAGAACACACCGGAGACAGACCCATGCCCCGCGTCGGAACCAGCTTCGACCCCAACGCCGTCGTGTGGCGGCGCGTCATCGACACCTCGTCCCCGGACTTCAAGGTGGATTTCGAATACAGCCTGCTGGGCTACGACCTCGCCGCCGGGCGGCTCGACATGCTGCTGCGCTATGCCCGGGGCCGCAGCCATTGCCGCCGCCACCGCCATGTCGCGCTGACCGTGACGCTGGTGCTGGACGGCGAGCAGCACGTCACCGATGTCCTGCCCGACGGCCCCGGCGCCACCGTTTCGCGCAGGAAGGGCGATTACGCGCTCGCGCCGGCCGATGCGCTGCCGCACCTGGAACATGGCGGGGAAAACGGCGGCACCGTGCTGCTGTCGATGTCCTCGCCCAGCGGCATCCTGTTCGAATACCTGGATGAAAACATGCAGAACGGCTACTCGCTGTCGATCCAGGAGTTCGTGGCGGCGTGGGAGCAGGGGGTTCCGTTCGGCACGCCGGTGCCCGGCCAAGCGGCCTGATGGCGGCGGCCCCAGTATATTAGTGATTTCTAATATACAAGTCCTGCCCATCCCGCCCATTCCCGCTATACTCCCCCGATGCCCGCCCCGCACCCGCGTGCCAACCCCATCCTGCTCGGCCATGACCAGGCCGAGGCGACGCTGCTCGACGCAATGCTGGGCGGGCGGATGCACCATGCCTGGCTGATCACCGGGCCCGAGGGGGTCGGCAAGGCCACGCTCGCCTTCCGCTTCGCCCGCCGCCTGCTGGCCGGTCGCCCCGCCGAACGCTCGCTGGCGCTGGACCCGTCGCACCCGGTGTTCCGCCGCGTCGCCGTCGGGTCGCATGCCGATCTGCTGAGCATCGAGCGCGGGGTGAACGAGAAGACCAGGCGGCTGCGGATGAACATCCCCATCGAGGAGATCCGCCGCATCGGCGGGTTCCTCACCCTGACCCCGGCCGAGGGCGGCTGGCGCGTCGTGCTGGTCGACGGGGTGGAGGAGACCAGCCAGAACGCCGCCAACGCCCTGCTGAAGATCCTGGAGGAGCCGCCGCCGCGCGCCATCCTGCTGCTGACCTGCGCCGCCCCGGGCCGCCTGCCCGCCACCATCCGCAGCCGCTGCCGCCGCCTGCGGCTCAATCCGCTGGATGACGGGTCGATGCGCACCCTGCTTGGCGAGTACCTGCCCGATCTCGGCGCCGATGACCGCGACCGGATGGTGACCCTGGCCGAGGGCTCGCCGGGCCGAGCGCTGCTGCTGCAACAGGACGAGGGGCTGAAGCTGTCGGCGATCGTGGACAAGGTGCTGGGCGGGCTGCCCGACCTGGCGCCGACGCTGGGCTATGACATCGCCGATGCGCTGAGCCGGTCCGACACCGGGTTCTCCACCTTCATGGACCTGCTGCGCGGCGGGCTGGCCGCGGCGGTGCGCGACAGCGTGCGGGGCAGGGCGGATCCCGACCAGGAACGGATGGTCGCGCTG
>CAYZKM010000287.1:0-6455 GCA_964478525.1 uncultured Bifidobacterium sp. | reverse complement strand
AAATACGGGAAATACGCGACGGGGATGCCGTACAGGTCCAGCGTCGCGTCGTGGTACTCGATCTTCTTGTGCTCCAGGTCCTGCACCGCCGAGGCGGCGCGCAACTGCCATAGCGGCGCCTTGGTCGGGTCCTGCTTGCACAGGTCGCAGGTCGAGTAGACCGCGCGGGACAATTCGTTGATCAGCCCGTCGGTCCGGCGCGCGCCATTGGCGATCAGGCGGCCATTCTCGGGCAGCAGCGCGCCCATCTCGCGCAGCACGCCTTCCTTCATGTTCTTCGTCATCTCGGCATACTCGGCGAACATCACCTGCCCGTCGGGTTCCATCAGGATGACATTGCCCCTGGCCGCGGCCACGCCGGTGTTGCGGTCGAAGGTGATGGTGTCGGCGCGCAGGATGTGTCCGTTCTGCCAGGCCTCGACGCGGCCGCGGGCGATGACCAGCGCATTCTCGCGGTCGTATTCGACCTGGTCGGCGGTGAAGGTGACCGGATCGTTCTGCGAGATCGGCGGGCCGGTGCGCGCGCCGGCCTGGGCCAGCGCGCCGAACTGCGCCTGTGCGGCGCCGTTCAGTGCCAGCAGCGACAGGGTTGCCAGCAGCGCGGCGCGCAGAAGGGAGGGGGCGCGGGCCATGGTCAACCGTCTTCCGTATGCAGGAGCAGGGCGAGAGTGCACATCAGCCCGGCGACCGTCGGCGCCCAGGCCGCGAGCGCCACGGGCAGCACGCCCGACTGGCCGAATTCTTCGGCGATCTTGGAGATCACGAAAAGGGCGAACCCGGCGGCGACACCGCTGCCGATCATCCGCGCCACGCCGCCGCGCCGTGCCGGACGCATCGAGAAGCCGGCCGACAGCAGCGCCATCGTGCCCGCCAGCAGCGGCAGGGCCAGCAGCGCCTGGAAATGCAGCCGGTGACGGATCGAGGAGAAGCCCGAGCGGTCCAGCAGCCCGATGAAATCCGGCAGCGCCCAGACCGACAGCGTGCTGGGCGAGGCAAAGCTGTCCTGAATGCGCGCCACCGTCAGGTCGGTGGGCAGGGTCATCGACACCGGCGGTTCCGGCAACTGGTCCGGGCGGATCGTCCGCGCGTTCTCCAGATGCCATGTGCCGGTGTCCAGCGTCGCGCGCGTGGCCTCGATCCGCGACAGCAGCCGGTCGTTGCCATCCAGGCGGAAGACGCTGACCCCGGTCGCCGACATGCGCTTGCCCTGCAGCTCGACCTTGCCGGCATGGATGATGGCCACGCCGCGCGGCACCAGCCTGGTGTCGGACTGGCGCAGCCACAACTGCCCGCCATTCAGCGACAGCGGTCCGCCGCCGGTGCGCAGATAGGCGTTGTCCATCACCTCGGCCCGGGCCAGCATCACCGACGACACCGGCGTGACCGCCGCCGTGAAGATCGTGCCGATGACCATGGCGCACACGGTCGGCGCGGTCAGGAACTCCCACGCCGATACGCCGGCCGCGCGGGTGACGATCAGCTCCGATGACCGGGTCAGGCGCCAGAAGCACAGGATGCCGCCCAGCAGGATGGCGAAGGGCAGGATCTGCATCGCGATATATGGCAGCCGCAGCCCGGCGATCTGGGCGACGATGGCGAAGGTCGCGTCCGGCTTGGACGCGGACCGGCGCAGCAGCTCGATGAAGTCGAACATCGCGACCAGCCCGGCGAGCGCGAGCAGCATGCCGACGGCCGAGGCCAGGAACTGCCGCGAGATATAGACCGACAGGGTGACGATGGTGGTCATGCCGGCTGCCGCGACGGGGTGGGCGCGCGCTTGATGCTGGGGGCGAAGACCTGCGGCGCATACAGCAGCCAGGCACAGACCAGGCCCGGCGCGACGGCATGCAGCCACATCAGCGGCACCAGCGCATTGTCGCGCGCCGCCAGGGTCCATACGCCCAGGCCGGACGCCAGCAGCACGACCATCACCAGCACGGTGACCAATGGCCGCAGGAAGCCGCCATGGCGGCGGAACGCGCCGGTCAGGGAGGAAAGCAGCGCCACCAGGGCATAGGACAGGGTTGTCAGCGGCATCGTCAACCGCTTGTGCCCCTCGGCGAACCAGCGCGGGGTGTCGCGGACATTGATCGGGTGCGGGTCCAGCAGGGCCTGCAGCGACACCTCGGACATGTCCAGGATGCGCTCGCCGCTGTCGCGCGCCGCCTCGCCGAGGTCGATCTCGTTCTCCTGGAACGACAGGATGTTCAGCCGCCCGGTCTGGTGGTCGATTTCCTGGCGGCTGCCGTTGAACAGCAGCACCCGCGGCCCGTTCGCCCCTTCCAGCAACTGTCCCCTCTCGGCCAGGATCGTCGCATGGGCCGTCGCCTCCCGCCCGTCATCCACCATGATCCCATGCAGCGTGCCGTCGGTGTCGCGGGTGCGGACATAGACGGTCAGCTTGTCGGAAATCGGCGTGAACACGCCTTCCTGCAGCAGGAAGGCGGCCATGCGGTTGCGGATCTCCCACTGGTACTGGCGGAAGCTGGCCAGCGTGTTGGGCACCGCGGACAGTGTCAGCCAGTATCCGAACCCCGTGGCCAGCAGGGCCAGCACCAGCGCCGCGCGCGACAGGGCGAAGGGCGACAGCCCGACCGAGCGCATCACGGTCAGTTCCCGGTCACCGGCCAGGCGGTGATAGATGAATTGCAGCACGACATAGGTGGTGATCGGCAGGATCACGACCAGGAAGCTGGGGATCAGCAGGCCGGTCAGGCGCAGGAACACGCCGAACGACAGGCCGCGATTGACCACCAGCTCCACGAAGCGGAGCGACTGGGTCAGCCAAACCAGCGCGGTCAGCCCGCCGGTGACCACGATCAGCGCCACCAGAAGCTGGCGAAAGATATATTGGTCGAGCCGGGCGACCAGAGTGCCGAGACGCATCCCCCGTTTCTGAGCCACGGCGCCAGACGATGCAACCCGCTCGATAAACGGTTTCCAATCGATTGAAAGAACAGGGAAATCAGGCCTGGAGCTGGGTCCACCTGCCAGCGATCGACAGCCCGTCGGGCTCGGCTTCAGGTGCCGGGGCCAGGATCTGGCGGGGCTGTGTGGCCTCGATTCCCCGCGACAGCATCGCCCCGAATCGCATGCGCGGCCACAGCATGGCACGCAGCCGGCGATGGTAGTCGCCGGCGGTCAGGCCGCCCAGCCAGGTCTGCCCCGCGCGTACCCCGCTGCGCATCGCGATCGACACCCCGTCGGCGGCCAGGGACGGGATCAGTGCCGCCTGGTCGCCCAGGCGAAAGAACCCGTCATGGTCGGTGCTGCCAGGCCGGTGCACGAAGCCGAACGGCAACCCGGTCAGGGACAAGGGCTGGTCCAGCAGGAACGCCGCCCCCTCCAGCCGCATCGCCAGATGCGGGCACCGTTCGGCCAGCGCGTCCAGCAGGGCCGGCCAGGTCGCCCGGCGGCGATGATCGCTCAGCAGCAGGCAGAAGGCGGCGCGGTCTTCCTCGACCGGCAGCAGGCAGGCATAGCCGCCGCGGAACAGGAACAGCTCCGCATGGCCCGCCACAGCGGCCTGCTGGCGCCGGCGCAGCCGGACATAGGTCTTCATGCCCGAGGCGGTGACGCTCTGGCCCAGCCTGGCATGGCCCGGCAGGTCCTGCTTGCCGGTGGCCAGGAACACCGCGCCCGAGGCGATGTCGCCGATCCGGTCGGCACGCACGACCAGGTCGGCCCCGTCCTGGCGCAGCGCGGCGGCGGCATGGCCGCGGATGATGTCGGCCCCAGCCTCGGCCACGCGGCGCAGCAGCGCCTCGTCGAACACCCGGCGCGACAGGCCGAAAGCACGGAACGGCAGCGATGATTCGGTGACGCGCGTGCGATGGACCAGGCGGAGCCGGGTGATGGGCCGAGCGCCGAGGGCGGCGGGGTCGAGGCCGAATGCTTCGGACTGGCGGATCGCCGCGGCGCCGAGGAAATCACCGCAGACCTTGTCCGCCGGGCCGGTGCTGCGTTCCAGCAGCATGACGGGCTGGTTGGCCTGGCGCAGCGTCAGGGCGGCGGCGCATCCGGCGGGCCCGCCGCCGATGATCAGAGGCGGGCGCATGCGCGGTGCGGCCGGGGATGGTGCGTGTGCCAGCGGGCCCGCTTGCGGGGGCGGGCGGGATCGTCGGGCTGGTCGGCGATTCGCCCAAGCGTCAAGAGCGGGGCTCCCAGGCAGATTTCGAGAGTGTCGAAATTTGTCAGAAGCCTGCCGGCTTGGAAACAGCGGATGCGCCAGCCGGATCGGCCGCCCCCGGTTCGCGCGCCCCCGGTTCGCGCACCCCTGAGTTCCCGGCGGGAAGCGGGGGCGCGCGGCGTCAGGGGATCAGGCGATGTAGTCGCACTTGAAGCCGCTGCCCCAGCGCTTCACCAGGCCCTTCGACGGCGAGGGGAAGTGCGCGAAGCAGCACACCGTGTTGGTATCGCAATAGGTTTCCAGGAACTTCTTGCGGGTGGCGGCCCCCTGCGCCGAGTCGTAGTCGACGCGCATGCCCAGCTCCGGATAGCGCGCCTGCAGCGGGCTGTGGATCAGGTCGCCGGTGAAGACGGATTGCGCGCCCTTGCGCCCGACCTCGACCGCGTAATGGTCGATCGTGTGGCCCGGGGTCGGGATCAGCCTGACCAGGTCGTTCATCTGGTAGTCGGACGTGATCACGTCGCAGGCCTTGGCCTCGACGATCGGCACCACGCTGTCGGCGATCTGCGGCAGTTCGGCCTTGGCATTCTCGGCCAGCCAGTAGTCGAGCTCGGTCTTCGCGAACAGGTAGCGCGCCTTGGGGAAGGTCGGCACCCAGCGGCCGTTCTCCAGCCTGGTGTTCCAGCCGATATGATCGACATGCAGATGTGTACACATCACGAAGTCGATATCGGCGAAGGTCAGGCCGGCGGCGGCCAGGCCGTTCTGGAACGCCCAGTCCTTCTTCCTGTTCCACAGCGGGCGGGCTTCCCGCGACTTGTCGTTGCCGACGCAACTATCAACCAGGATGTTCTTGCCGCCGATCTGCACGACATAGGACTGGAAGCACAGCACCAGGTTGTCGTCGGCGTCCAGCGCCGCCGGCTGCATCCAGGACCGGTTCTCCTCCAGCAGGTCCTTGGTCAGCGTCGGGAAGAATTCCAGGATGGGCGTGAAGCCGCATTCCATCTCGACGACACGGTGGATGGTCGCATCGCCGACCTTGAAGCTGAAACTCATGGCTGTTCTCCCTGGAAGCGGGCGGTTCCCCGTTCGGTGCACCGATGATAGCGTGGCGCCGGCCGGCCGACAAACGCGCCGGACGAAGGGGGATGCATTCCATGGCCGAGGCCGCCGCGCTCAGTCCCGAAACCGTGATGCGGGAGATGAAGAAGAACGGGGTCACCGATATCGTGTGGCTGCCGGACAGCGAGACCAACTGGCTGTACCTGCTGATGAAGGCGGATCCCGACCTGCGCCTGGTGGGCGTGACGCGCGAGGGGCATGGCTGCTCGATCGCGGCCGGGCTGTTCGCCGGCGGGCGCAAGCCGATGATGCTGATCCAGAACACCGGAATGCTGGAGAGCGGGGATTCGATCCGCGGCTGGCTGATGGGGCTGAACGTGCCGATCGTGCTGATGGTGGGATATCGTGGATACACCCGTCACGGCGTGATCACCGACACCGTCGCCACCTACACGGAACGCTTCCTGATGGCGTTCAACATCAATTTCTACCTGGTCGAGAACGACGGCGATTCCGACCGCATCTCGATCGCGTTCCAGGAAGCGGAGCGTACGAAAAAGCCCGTCGTGGTGCTGGTCGGCGACGAGTACCACGGCTTCAACCGCTAGGAGCGACCTCCATGATGCACACAGCCGATCTGCTGAAGGTCTTCGCGCCGCACCGGGGCGATGCCATCGTGATCTCGGGCCGCGGCGGGCGGCACTGGATCGGAATGTCCGACACGGTGATGGACATTCCGCTGGGCGATCCGGCAATGGGCGGGCATGCCGGGTTCGGGCTGGGCCTGGCGCTGGCACAGCCCGGGCGCCGCGTGGTGCTGTTCGATTCGGAAGGCGACATCCTGATGTCGCTGGGCCAGTTGCCCACGATCGCCGAACAGGCGCCGGCGAACTTCTATCACTTCATCCTGGACAACGAGGTCTACGCCACCACCGGCGGGCAGCCGGTGCCGGGATCGAAGCTGGTCGACTATGCCGCGATGGCCAAGGCGGCCGGGTACCCCACCGCGGTGAACATCGCGGAACTCGACGATTTCACCACCAGGCTGCCCGGGCTGCTGGCAACGCCGGGCCCGGTGTTCGCGTCGCTGAAAGTGTTCCCCGAGGTGGAGAACACGCCGATCGGGCAGCGCGTGCGGTGGCGGAAGAAGGCGGCGGACCGGGTCGTGGCGGATCTGCGGGCGGCGGTGGGGTAGCGCATGATCCTGCTGAGCGGAACCGTGGCAGCGGGTGAATCATGCGATCAGACAACAAGATAGCGC
>CAYZKM010000286.1:0-6458 GCA_964478525.1 uncultured Bifidobacterium sp. | reverse complement strand
CGTCGAGCGCGCCAACCTCATCGACAAGCTCTTCCGGAGCCTGCACCTGGCGCTCGCCCGCATCCCGGGCTCGCTCGCCGTGGCGACCATCGTCACCTGCGCGATCTTCGCGACGGCCACGGGGATCGTCGGCGCCGTCGTGACGCTGATCCTGGACCTGACCAAGGCCGTGGGCTTCCTGGTGGTGACGCGGTTCGAGTTCGACCTGGTCATGGTGGCCGCCATCCTGACCATCCTGGGCTACTCCACCAACGACAAGGTCGTGGTCTATGACCGGGTGCGCGAGAACCTGCGCAAATACAAGACCCTGCCGCTGCGCGAGCTGATCGACCTGTCGATCAACGAGACGCTGAACCGCACCCTGGGCACGTCGATGACCATCTTCCTGGCATCGCTGCCGCTGGCGCTGTTCGGCGGCGAGTCGATCTCGGGCTTTGCCTGGGTGATGCTGTTCGGCATCGTCGTCGGCACGTCGTCTTCCATCTTCATCGCCGCGCCGATCCTGCTGTTCCTGGGCGAGCACCGGCTGCGCCGCGACGCCGCGGCCCCGCCCGCTGCACCCCCGCCCGCTGCGCCTGCGAGTCCCGCCCCGCAGCCATGATCACCCGACGCACCGCTCTGGCCGGGCTGGCCGCGGTGACGACCCTGCCCGTGCGTGCGCGGGCCGCCACCCGCCGCGTGACGCTGGTGGTGGGCGCCCCCGGCGGCACCAGGCTGGACGAGATGGCGCGCGCCATCGCCCCGTTCATCACCCAGCACTGGACCGGGACCGAGATCGCCATCCGCAACATCCCCGGCGAGGGGGGGCTGAATGCGCTGAACATGCTGATCGAGGCGAACCCGTCCGGGGCGACGCTGGGCTGGGTGGCATCGCCATCCGTCGCCGCGCGCATGGTCGATCGCGGCGGCGACAACCTGATGCAGCGCCTGACCCTGCTGGGCGCGGTGCTGCGCGAGCCGATCGCGTTCGTTTCGCCCGCCGCCTCGCCGGTCGATTCCGTGCAGGACATCATCCGCCGCGCGTCCGATGACGCCGATGCCATCCCGCTGGGCACGCCGCCGCCGGGCAGCCCGCCGCATCTGGCGGCACTGAAGCTGCAGGTGGTGGCGCAGACCCGGCTGAACATCCTGACCTTCCCGTCCGCCGCCGCCGCGCGCCAGGCCGTGCTGTCGGGCAACGTCGCCGCCGCCGTGCTGGGCCTGACCGATGTGATCGCGCATCTGCGCGACGGCAGGGTGCACGGCGTCGGCCTGGCGTCGCGCAACCGGTTCGGGATGCTGCCCGACATGCCGGTGCTGAGCGAGGCGGGCGTGCCCCTGGCCGCATCCATCCGCCGTGGCTTCGCCGCCCCCGCGGGTGTGGCCGAGGAGGCGGCGGGCCGCTTCATCGAGGTGCTGAAGGCCATCGCCCGGGACCCCGACTTCAAGGCCCATGCGGACATCGCCGGCTATGTCCCGGTGTGGATGGACGGCAGGACCTGGACCGCGCAGACGGAAGCCGAGCGGGCGGATCTGGCGAAGATGTGGACGACCGATCCCTGGTTGCCGTCGTCCAGCGGATAGGCTGGATACCGCGGCACGACCGGTCCGGCGCCTGAACGGGCAGGGTGCCGTCAGACCGATCCCGGCATGGGCGCATAGACCCGCCCATCGAACAGCCGCCGGGCGGTGCGGTAGAAGGCTCCGGCATGGGCGATCCAGGCCCCGGCGGGGTCCTGCGCGACATCCGCCCCCACTGTCAGGATCCCCGATGGCATGCCGATGCGGACCGACCCCGCCGCATTGGCGCGCATCGCCTGGTGCACCAGCGATCCGGTGATCCGCGCCGCCACGCCGGTGCACAGCGAGGCCGTCAGCGGCAGCGCGCGATGCGGCTGCCCGTTCGAGAGGAACCGCGCCGTCAGGTCGACATCCGCCGCCGCGATCGGATCGCCCGACAGCGTCGGTGCGTCCATCGGCGGGGCGACCATGCCGATGATCGGCACGCCATGGATGGTCCGCGCCTGATCGTCGTTCTGCGCGATCCCCATCGCGACCGAGGCGGCCCGTCGGATCGCCTGCATCGTTTCCAGCAGGGCGGGGTTGGCGTCGAGCGCGTCCGGCAGTTCCCGCCCGGTCAGCCCGAGATCGGTGGCTCGGACGAAGACGCAGGCATTGGCGGCGTCGATCATCGAGACTTCCATGGCGCCCAGGCCAGGGACGGTCAGCCGGTCGGTTACCGCGCCGGTGGGCAGCAGCCGCCCGGTGGTGGCCCCGCCCGGTGCGAGGAAATCGAGCCGCACCGGCGCACCCGTGCCGGCCACGCCGGGGATCGCCAGCGTGCCGTCGGTGGCTGCTCGGCCATCATGCAGGGGGAAGGTGGCGCGGATGATCTTGCCTGTGTTGGTGTTGTGGATGCGCACGATGGCGGTGTCGCCGTTGGGGCGGACCAGGCCTTCGTCCACCGCGAAGGGGCCGACGGCCGAGGACATGTTGCCGCAATTGCCGCGATAGTCGACCGCGGCCTCGCGGATCTGCACCTGCGCGAAGGTGTAGTCGATATCGGCGTCGGGGCGGGATGGCGGGCCGAGGACGCAGATCTTCGACAGCGAGGAGATGCCGCCGCCCATGCCGTCGAGCTGTCGTCCGTTGGGATCGGGGGAGCCCATGGCGGCGAGGAAGATCGGGTCCCACGCCCCGCGTTCCGGCAGATCGCGCGCGTGGAACATGATCGCTCGGCTGGTGCCGCCGCGCATGAAGACGGCCGGGATGGGGAGGAGGGGCATGGTGGGTGTCCGGTTGAACCGGCCGATGATGGGCGGCGGGACGGGGGCGAGGCAAGGGTGGGTTGATGCGTCATGTCGAATGTGACGATGGCGGGCTGGGATGGTGGGGGTATTGGCGTGGCAGGCGGGTTCAAGGACG
Organism: uncultured Bifidobacterium sp.; assembly: GCA_964478525.1. GTDB lineage: Bacteria > Pseudomonadota > Alphaproteobacteria > Acetobacterales > Acetobacteraceae > Rhodopila. Next base: position 3,554 of record CAYZKM010000286.1, on the reverse strand, counting down.
CCCGAGTAAAATTTGATTCGAACTAGTAAGGAATATGGATGGAGATGTCGCGGGCATCGGCCGTTGGATACTGTGTCACCTGATCAAGCAGTCACTGCCCGTTGTAGGAGCAGATGGTCCTCGGGTACGACGCGCCTGGCGGGCTGGTCACGACCGGCTTCGAATAATCACACAAGTCGGCGATCATCGTGATGGAGTATGCGTTAATATAAAGTCGGTCGCCAGGTTGCTTACACTGCCGAATTTTCTCGCGGAAGTTATCCCGAAGGAGGCGCACACCGAGGGCTTGGAGCTCGGCATCGATGCAAGGGTTCTCCTGCATGTCCGACGTGCTCGCCACCGGAACTGGCGGCACGGGGCGCGCGCACCCGACCAGGATTGTGGCCAGTATGGCCATTCCGATGATTGTTCTCATAATCGTAACATCGTCGCTGTCACATCACATCGCAACGGGCGCGAAACAAGAACGGCCTCAGGGTTGCTCCCAGGGCCCCGTCACCCGCTTGCCGAGCTTAGCGTTGCGGTTCCCCCTCTTGGGAGCCTTGATCTGATGATGATCCAAGCGCATCGAGAGACTCAAGGTGCTGGCCCATCGGGATCAAAGTTCAGAGGCTGGCCCTGGGTATTGCGGACGAACAACTTGTCAGCTTGAGCTCCGATCAGACTGGTCATGTAGTAGTTGATTGATGTACCAAGTTGTTACTCTGGTAGAGCACCCTCATACAACTCTCCCAACCCGACCTCCACCCCAATCTCCGGCATCCGCAACACCGCGTCCGCTGCCAGCAAATGCCCCACCCAATCCTCGCCGACCCGCTCGAACATTGTCCCACCGATACGATCCTGCGCCAGCACGACATACCGCATCACGTCAGGCGTCGCGGCGTACTCCCGGTTCTTGATGTCCAGATCGGTGCGCGCTGTGCTGTCGCTCAGTACCTCGAAGATCACCACGGGATCGCGCACAACCGTCGCCTTGGGATCGCGCGGCCCACAGGTTACGAAACCATCCGGGTATCGGATCGATCCCGCGACCTCGATCTTCAAGTCGCTGCCATAGAAGCGGCACGGCCCGCCGCGCAGACGCCCGCCCACGCTGATTGCCAGGTTCCGCTGCAACCCCGCATGCGCCTCGGTCCCCCCGGTCATGGCCACCGGTTCGAACCCGTCGAACTCGTGCCGCACGTCCTGCGCCTGCTCCCAGGCCAGGAACTCGTCCACCGTCATCCGTCCCCCAGCTTCCGACGGCATCCCCCCCTACCGATGCGCGATGGAAACCGGCTCGTGCAGCGGTTCGGCCGTCAGGAAGCCCATCACCCGGTCCTCCAGCACCACGCAGGTCATCGGCCCGCCGAACACCGCGCCCGTATCGATCGCGATCCGGTTGTGCTTGATCACCGGGTGCTTCACCGGCGTGTGCCCGTGCACCACCACGGCGCCGAAATCCATCTCGGAATACAAAAACGGCGACCGCAGCCGCAGCATGTCGTCCCGCGCCTGGTCCTCCAGCGTCACGCCCGGGCGCACCCCGGCATGCACGAACGCATACCCGCCTTCCCGGTGCATCAGCCCCAGCCCCAGCAGCCAGGCCACGTGGCTGTCGGGCACCAGCGCGCGCCAAGTGTCGCGCGGGCTGTCCGGGTCGATCCCATAGCTCTCCAGCGACGGACGCCCGCCGGCGAACAGCCAGTCGGTGGCGGCCGCGCGCTCGCCAGCCAGGGCTTCCAGCATCGTGTGTTCATGATTGCCCAGCAGGTTCACCATCTGCGCACCCGCGATGGTGCTGCCCTTGCGCAGATACTCGATCACCCCGGCGGTGTCCGGTCCGCGATCGACGTAATCCCCGATATGCACCACCACCGCCGATGCGGTGGGCCGGCGCGCCATGTCCTGCCGGATCGACGCATGCAGGTTGATCAGCTGCTCGGCGCAGCCATGGATGTCGCCAATGGCATAGACACGGCGTCCGGGGGGCAAGGCGGCAGGCGCGGGGGAAAACTCGATCATGGACTATCGCTATAGCCGCTTTCGACGGTTTTTCCAGTGCGCCGCCCCGCCCCGTCAACGCCCCCGCCGTCACCGCATGACGCCTCCCGCCCAACCATGCATACTGCCCGCAGGACCACAGCCTGCCGGAGACCATGCATGAGCACCTCCCGCCGCATGATGAGCCTGGGTGCCTTCGTCCACGAAACCGGACAGCACGTCGCCGCCTGGCGCCATCCGGGCGCGTTCGCCGAATCCGGCACGGTGTTCCAGCAGGCCGCGCAGGTCGCCCGGACCGCCGAACGCGGGAAGTTCGACCTGCTGTTCCTCGCCGACGGCGCCGCGGTCAGCATCTTCGGCAACGCCGACTCCCGCGGCCGCACGGCCAAGGCGGTGAAGTTCGAGCCGATGACCATCCTCTCGGCGCTGGCCGCCGTGACCACCCGTCTCGGCCTGGTGGCGACCTCCACCACCACCTACAACGAACCCTACACCCTGGCTCGGCAATTCGCCTCGCTGGACCAGATCAGCGGCGGGCGCGCCGGGTGGAACCTGGTCACCTCGAACAACGAGGCCGAGGCCTTCAACTACAACCGCGACGAACATTTCTCCCACGCCGATCGCTATGACCGGGCGCTGGAGTTCGCGGAAGTCGTGATGGGCCTGTGGGACAGCTGGGACAGTGACGCGTTCATCCGCGACAAGGAGTCCGGCATCTATTTCGACCCCGACAAGATGCATGCGCTGAACCATCGCGGCCGGCACTTCAAGGTGCGCGGGCCGCTGAACGTCGCGTGCTCGCCGCAGGGCCGGCCGGTGCTGGTGCAGGCGGGCGCGTCGGACACCGGGCGGAACCTGGCCGGGCAGGTGGCCGATGTGGTGTTCACCGCCCAGACCACGTTTGAACAGGCGCGGGAATTCTATACGGATGTCATGGCGCGCCTGCCGCGCTTCGGCCGCACCCCCGACCAGGTGCGCGTGCTGCCGGGGATCTACCCGGTGGTCGGGCGGACCGAGGCCGAGGCGCGGGAGAAGTTCGATTTCCTGCAATCGCTGATCCAGCCCTCCGTCGGCATCGCGGTGCTGGAACACACGATCGGCGTCGGCGGCCTGGACCGCTATCCGCTGGATGGGCCGGTGCCCGACATGGGCGACACCAACGGTCCGCTCAGCCGCCAGCGCCTGCTGCTGGAGGCCGCGCGCCGCGACAACCTGACCCTGTGGGAGCTGTGCCTGCTGAACGCCGGCCCGCGCGGCCATGCGCTGGTGATCGGCACCGCCGCGCAGGTGGCCGATGTGATGGAGCACTGGTTCCTGAACCAGGCGGCCGATGGCTTCAACGTGATGCCCGCCTGGCTGCCGGGCTCGCTGGACGATTTCGTCGACATGGTCGTCCCGGAGCTGCAACGGCGCGGCCTGTTCCGCACGGAATACGAAGGCGCCACCCTGCGCGATCACCTCCGCCTGCCCAAGCCCCGCAGCCGCTGGCGGACGCTGTCCGACGCGGCGGAGTAGAGCATGATCCCGCTGAGCGGCACCGTGGCAGCGGGTGAATCATGCGATCAGAC
>CAYZKM010000285.1:0-6483 GCA_964478525.1 uncultured Bifidobacterium sp. | reverse complement strand
TGCTGCAGGACGGCGAGGTGCGGCCGCTGGGCGCGACGGTCGGGCATCGGCACGATGTGCGCGTGCTGGCCGCGACCAATGTCGATCTGCGCGGGCGCGTCGCCGATGGGCGGTTCCGCGAGGACCTGTTCTACCGCATCTCGGTCTTTCCGATCGTGCTGCCGCCGCTGCGGATGCGCCCCGAGGATGTCGAGGCGCTGTCGGAATACTTCCTCTCGCAGTTCCGCCAGCACCACGGCAAGCCCGTTGCGCGTATCACCCGCGAGGCGCTGGACGCGCTGCGCCGCTATGCGTTTCCCGGCAATGTCCGTGAGTTGCGCAACATCATGGAGCGCGCTGCCATCCTGGCCCCGACCGGCGCGCCGATCGATGTCGGCGAGCTGCCGCCCGAGGTATTCCCCGACCGGGAGACGGCCGCGCCGAACGGCGGTCTGGCCGATGCCGGGCTACTGCGCGACGATCTGCAACGGTTCGAGGCACGCGCGATCGCGCAGGCCCTGGCGGCCAATGCCGGCAACCGCACCCGTGCCGCGCGTGCGCTGGGCCTGTCACGGCGGACCCTGCAGGAGAAGATCCAGCGCCATGGCCTGGGCGGACGCAATGGCGGTCAGGACGAGGACGGCGGCGGCCCGTCGTAGAACTTCATCGTGATGCCCGACGACGTCGTGATCACGTTGGCATAGCGGTTGCCGCTGGTGACCACGCTCTTTTGCGAGGCGTCATACAGCGGCCCGACGATCACCGGCCAATCCGGGTTGCCCTTGGCGAAGGCCACCATCACCTGCGTGCCCGGTCGCAGCGGAAAATGGAACCCCTCCGACGCCCCGCCATAGGGCGTGATCAGCCGCACCCGGTTCGACGACCGTCCGGGCGGGCGGGTGGTGCGGTCGAACGGCAGGATGATGCGATAGCTGCCGAGGTCATCGATCTCGGACCGCACGCTGCTGACGCCGTCGACGGTGGCGCGCATCAGCCCGTCGATGCGCGGGACCGGCGTGCGGCGTGCGGGGCGGAACGGCACCGACAGCGGGATGGCGGTGAACTGATTGCCATAGCCCGATCCCTGCGGCGTCTGGTCGGGCAGGAACTCGACCCCGGCGGCGGCTTCCCAGACCTGGTGCCTGACGGATGTCACGACATAGCGCGTGTTCAGCGACGACCGCTCGTGCCCGGTCAGCGAGAACACGGAACCGGCCTGCATGCGCACCGCGTCGGAGCGTCCGCGCAGTTCATTGCGCCCGACGGCGAGTTCCTCGGCCCGGATGCGCGCCAGCGTCTGGCCCCAGCCGGAGTCGGTGTAGCCGTCTTCCTCGTCCCATTCGTGCAGACCCAGCCCGTTTGGCTGCGGATCGGATTTCACCAGCAGCACGCGGTCGGGCATGACCCAGTCGCGGGTGTTCAGCTGCGCGGTCTGCGTCGTCAGCCGCACGCCCGTTTCCAGCGACCGCACGGCCGGCCCGGTATCGGCGATGCCGGTGCTGGGGCGATAGGCCAGGGTGGCCGTGTCGGCCCGCCCGCCCAGGAACGGGAAGCTGACATTGGCATCGCCGAACAGGATCTTGTCGGACCCGTCATCGGTCTGGAAACAGTAGAAGATACCGGCGTTCTCGGCCCGTCTCTGCAGGAAATCGAGGTCGGTCTCGTTGTACTGCACCGCCATGTCCAGGCTGGGATAGCCGGCGGTCTGCAGGTTCACCGACACATCGATGCCGGGGATCGAGATCCCCTGCGCCGCGGCGATGACCTGCTGCAGCAGATCGCCGACCGGGGCCGCGGGATCGGTGCAGAAGACCCGGCTGCGGCGGGTCAGCTCCAGCAGTTTCAGGCGCGGCACCACGGTCAGGCGATACCAGTAACGATCGCCGGGCAGCACGCCCAGCAGCGACATCGCCGTCACGATGCCCGGAAACTTGTGCTGGTGGCGTTCGTCGGTGCCGATCGTGACAGTGGCCGGACGTTGCAGCGCCTCGGTCATGTCGATGGTCGCACTGCCCGCCAGCACATCCAGCGTTACTTCATAGCAATCCGAGATCGCCTCGGTCGCGGTGACGCGGACGGCTACCAGGCCAGCGGCCCATTCCGTGTTGAGATCCAGCTTGATCATGCCGGCCATGCTCCCGTTCGGGTCAGATCGCACCCGTTTCGCATCGAAATGGTCCTTCGCCGCCGGCCTGCCAAGTGGTCCAGCCCAGCTGCCCCGCCCCCAGCACCAGGCCCTCGGCGGCCTCGGGGTCCATCAGCAGGTCGATGAAGCACACGATCGGCTTGCGCAGCACGATGGTCAGCAACGCCCGCAGCTCCGCCCGCATCGCCCCGTCCGGCAGGAACGCCGCGAACCGCTCGCCGGACATCGGCCCCAGCACGATGCGCACCGCCCCGGCGGCATCGGGCACCGTCTCGCCCAGCACGGTCCCGCTGCCAAGTTCGGCTTGCGGGTTGCCCAGGGTGAACATCTGGTCTTCGGGGATGCGGACGCGGCGGACGACCCATTCCTCGATCTGCACCGCGACCTCGAAATACCCGGCGACGATGCGCTGCACCGTATCGGCGGACCGCGCCGCATGCGCCAGCAGGCCGGCGAAGGGCAGCAGCCGCGTCCAGTCCACCGCGCGGGCCAGGCTGGTGCCGCCGATCTGGCCGGCCAGCGCCATGATGGCATGCGGCAGGTCCTGCTCCAGGGCCCGGTCGAATTGCAGATGGATCTGATAATGCCGGGAAATCCGGTGCAGCAGGGCGATCAGCGGGTGATCGAACAGATCGAGGAAGTCGCGCAGGTTGGCCGCGCCCTCCTGCTCCTGCGCGATCCGCTCGGTCCAGAAGGCCGGCATCGGCGAGGACGGGCCGTACAGCCCCAGGAAGGTGACCGTCATCTCCACCGGCCAGGATGGCGGGCTGGTGGCGGGCCGTGCGTCGATGGCGGTGATGTCGCCGGCGGGAAATCCCATCGTCGGAGAGGCGCGGAACAGGATGGTCTCCTGCCCGACCGGCCCGGTGGTGCCGATCGGGCGGGCGCCGTGCAGCAGGGCCTGCACCGTATCGACCGCGGCCCCGAAATTGACCTGCCCCGCCTCCTCGCGCAGCCGGTCCAGCACCCCGGCGGACTCGTCTGCGCCGCTCACAGCAGCGACAGCGAGGCGGTGCGCACCGGCCAGACGAAGCGGACCTTGCTCTCGGCCCCCTGCACGACGATACGATAGCAGGAGTTCATCCCGCCATAGATGCCGACGAAAGCATCGAAGGCCGCGCCGAACAGGAAGGCACCCTCGGCCCCGCCGAAGCCGCTTTCCTTCACGGTCACGGTGATCTGCCGGCCCGGCACCGGGATACCGTTCACCAGCCGTTCCATCAGCTCGGCTTCCAGACCCAGCAGGCCGGACAGCAGAAGCTCCAGCCGCCGGCGGCGCTGCTCGTCGTGGATGGCGTGGAAATCATAGGACGCGAGCAGGGCGCGCAGCGATTCGATATCGGTGATCGGGGCCAGGCTGCGGGCGAGGCCGGCCACCAGGCGCCACAGCGTGTCGCCCTGCAGCGGCGGCGATGCCTCGGGCGTGACGGGGGTGATGTTGCGGAACGCCATCGCCGCGGGGCTGCCGACCGCCACCTGGTCGATCCCGCCCAGCGGCACGAGTTCGGGCACCACGCCGTCGGTGCAGGTCAGGCGGGTGACGATCGTATCGACCTGCGGCATGACAGGGCGGTCGCCGCCATCGACGAAACTGACCCACAGCTCCCCGCCATGGCCCAGGACGGCGGGGCGCATGCGGGCGCGATAGAACATGCCGGGCTGGCCCGGGCGCAGGTGGCGGAACGATTCGAACGACGGCAACTCCACCGCCGCCGCCCGGCCCTGCACCATGCCCTCCATCCGGTCGATGGAATGGACCCGCGCATGGCGCCCCGCCGGTGTCGCGGGCACCAGGCGGTATTCGCGCAGGCGGTGATCCAGCGGCAGGGGATCGGCCGGCGCCTCATACAGATTGACCACGGGGACGCAGTTCAGACGGAAATTCTCGGCCGAAATGCGCCCGGGCAGGTCGGGCACATGGGCAAAGCGGAACGTCAGCGCGACGGTCTCCCCCGCCAGCGCGGCCTCGGGCAGGACGGGCAGTTCGACGAACAGGAACTTCTCGGGGAAGGCCAGGTATTCCTGGATCAGGCGGAAGCCGGGAAACGCATTCCCGGGCCAGGGCACCGCGGCTTCGTGGGTGCCGAACCCGGCATGGCGCAGCGCATCCGCGGCCAGGCGGTGGCGCGTGGCGCCCACCTCGATGAATTCGAGATCGGTCAGCAGCGCGCGCAACAGCCGCAGGCCCAGGCGCGGATCGCGATCGCCGTGCAGGAACAGCCGCAGGCGTCGCCCGGCCAGCAGCGTCGCCGGCGCGCCCTGCGTCATGCGCACCGACAGGGTCAGCGTCGCCGCGCTGGCACCGGCCTCGTAGTTCGCCTGCGCGATCACGGCGGGCACCACGTCCAGATCCCAGCAGGTGCGGAAGCGGCACGTCGTGCCCTCGATCGGGCGGGACGCCACGGCCGAGGCCGACGGCACGGTGACCGCGGCGGGGCTGGTCGGGGTGAATTCCAGCGTGGTCATGGCCGGGATCGGGCGCAGGTAGTGCGGCCACAGCAGTGCCAGCATGCCGTGCGACAGTTCCGGCAATTCCTGGTCCAGCCGTTCGCGCAGCCGCCCGGTCAGGAAGGCGAATCCCTCCAGCAGACGCTCCACGTCCGGATCGGTGCCCTGGCGCGCCAGCAGCCCGGCGATGGCGGGATTGGCACGCCCGAACGCTTCGCCGAGGTCGTGCAGATAGGCCAGCTCGTCTTCGTAATATCCGCGGAAGCTCATGCGGCCAGCCGGATGACGCCGTTTTCGCCCACCTCGGTCTCCATCACCACGCGTGTATCGCGATCCGCCAATGACAGTGTGGCGACGACCGAAAATACCAGCTTCAGCGGTTCGTTCGGCATCGGCACGTGCCGGACCGACACATCGCGCAGGCGCGGCTCGAACATCGTGATCTGGCGGCGGATGTCGTTGCGCAGGACGGCCAGCGCGTCGGGAAACTCGTGCACGATGTCGTTGAAATCGGTCATGCCGTAATCGGCGCGGATCGGCACGCTGCCCATGCGCACATTGAACAGTTCGCGCAGATGGTCGAGCACGTCCTCCAGCAGCGCCGACGGTTCGACCACCAGCTGGCCCTTGGCCTCGCCCAGCGCGACCCGCCGCATCAATCGCTTGTCAAACATCCTCGCCTGTCCGGACCGATCCTGCCAGCGACGTTCCCCTGCCCGCGGGTGCGCGGTCAAGAGCGCGGTTTCCCGCGCACAACTGCGCGGAACTTCGCGCACTCGCCGCGAGGGGCAGGCTGGCAAGTGCTTGATTTATCGTGAAATGCATTCTGGCACGGGGCTTGCTGTGTATGGGGTGTCCAACGAAGTCCAACCCCAAGGAGATCCGATCATGTCACAACCTCTGTATCTGTCCGTCACCGGCGCCACGCAGGGCAACATCAGCAAGGGCGCCTTCACCGCCGACAGCGTCGGCAACATCTACCAGGAAGGCCACGAGGACCAGATCTTCTGCCAGGCGATCCGCTACCACGTCACGCTGCCCCGCGATCCGCAGAGCGGGCAGGTCACCGGACAGCGCGTGCATCAGCCGGCGATGATCCTGAAATACGTCGACAAGGCCTCGCCGCTGCTGCTGACCTCGATCGCATCGGGTGAAGTGCTGCAGCTGGAAGCCGATTTCTACCGCACCTCGACCGCCGGCAAGCAGGAGAAATACTACACGGTGAAGTTCACCGACGTGATCCTGGTGGAACTGCAGCCCTATACCCCGGAAGCGCTGAACCCCGACAACGGCCCGTACCGGGATATGGAGGAGATCAAGTTCACCTACCGCAAGATCGAGGTGACGCACGAAATCGCCGGGACGTCCGGCAGCGATGACTGGCGTCAGCCGAAGTCGTAAGGTTCGGCACGATCAGCCACCCCGGTTGCTGCCGGGGTGGCTTTCCAGGGGAGAGAGCCATGCCGGAACTGTTGACCACGGGTTGCATGCTGACCTGCACGTTCGGGTTGACGCCATCGGCGTTCATCGCGATGGAACTGCCGGGCAAGCCGGTGATCGATGGCGCGCTGTCGGCCGCGACGATTGTGGAGATCATTCCGTTCGACAACATCCTGCCCTTCGGCATGTGCGAAAGCCTGGCCAACCCCGAGGTGGCCGCCGCGACCACGGCGGCGCTTGGCGTGCTGACGCCGATGCCGTGCGTCCCCGTGATACCGGACCCGTGGGACCCGCCATCGGCGCTGATTTCCTACAGCGACCTGCCGCTGGCGACGATCGAGAGCAAGTGCATGTGCATGTGGGGCGGCGAGATCGCGGTCGATGCGCCGGCCGAGTTCACCGTCACCACGGAAGCATAGAGCATGATCCCGCTGAGCGGAACCGTGGCAGCGGGTGAATCATGCGATCAG
>CAYZKM010000284.1:0-6490 GCA_964478525.1 uncultured Bifidobacterium sp. | reverse complement strand
TGGGCCGCGCGCGCGGCGTGTCGCCGATGACCGGGCAGGATGAGAAGGAGCAGACGCTGAACCAGTTGCTGGTCGAGATGGACGGGTTCGACCGGTCGGTGGCGATCGTGGTGCTGGCGGCGACCAACCGGCCCGAGATCCTGGATCCCGCCCTGCTGCGCGCCGGGCGGTTCGACCGGCAGGTTCTGGTCGACCGCCCGGACAAGAGCGGGCGGGCCGATATCCTGCGCATCCATCTGCACAAGCTGACCCTGGCCGAGGATGTGAAGCTGGAGGAGATCGCCGCCCTGACGCCCGGCTTCACTGGCGCCGACCTGGCGAACCTGGCCAACGAGGCCGCGGTGCTGGCCACGCGGCGCGGCGGCGAGTCGATCACCATGGCCGACTTCACCGGCGCGGTGGAACGGATCGTGGCAGGGCTGGAGAAGAAGTCGCGCATCCTGATCCCGAAAGAGCGGCGGACCGTCGCCTATCACGAGATGGGCCATGCGCTGGTGGCGCGCGCGATCCCCGGCACCGATCCGGTGCACAAGGTGTCCATCATCCCGCGCGGCATCGGCGCGCTGGGCTACACGATGCAGCGTCCGACCGACGACCGCTTCCTGATGGGCCGCCAGGAGCTGGAGGACCGGATGGCCGTGCTGATGGGCGGGCGCGCGGCCGAGGCGCTGGTGGGCGACGATATCTCGACCGGGGCGGCGGACGACCTGGCCAAGGCGACTGATATCGCGCGGGGGATGGTGCTGCGGTTCGGCATGGACGATGCGCTGGGGCCGGTGGCATGGGACACGGAGCAAGCGGCGTTCCTGCAGCAGCCGGGCAGTTTCTGGCAGCCGCGCCGGTTCAGCGATCAGACCGCCCACGACATCGACCTGGCGGTGCGCCACCGGCTGGAAGCGGCGCTGGCACGGGCCACCGCCATCCTGGGGGCCAATCGGGCGGCGCTGGACAGCGGGGCCGAGGCGCTGCTGGCGCACGAGACGCTGACGGCGGCTGAACTGCCCGAGGTGACTGCGCCCCAAGGCAGGCTAGGGTCCGTCGGGCGCTAGGAACGCGGCGCCTTCGCCTCGAACCGGTACGGCGCCGCCCCCGCCGTCATCGGGTCCAGCGACAACCTGTGTTCCAGCGGCGGAAACGCTCGGCTGCGGCAGTCGGGGCGGTCGCACAGCCGGCACGACAGGCCGATGCCGACCTTCGCCCGGTCCAGGTCCAGCCCGTCGGCATAGGCGACATCGGCGGCATGGGTCAGCGCGCAGCCCATGGCGATGACATGGATCGGCCGAGGCTCGCCCCACCGCGTGCCGGGGCGCGGCAGGGCGCGGGCGAAGCACAGATAGGCGGCGCCATCCGGCAGTTCCGCGACCTGCACGCGCACTGAACCCGGCTGCGCGAACGCCGTGTGCACGACCCAGCGCGGGCAGGACCCGCCATAGCGGGCGAAGGGGAAGCCGGCGGCCGAGAACCGCTTGGACACGTTGCCCGCCGGATCGACGCGCAGGAAGAAGAACGGCACGCCGCGGGCGCCCTGGCGTTGCAGCGTCGACAGGCGGTGGCATGCCTGTTCATAGGAAACGCCGAAGCGAGCGGCGACCGCCTCCATGTCGTGGCGCAGGTCGCGGGCGGTGTCGCGGAACGCCGCGTACGGCATCAGCAATGCGCCGGCGACGTAGTTCAGCAGGCCGATGCGGATCAGCATGGCGGCTTCGGATGTCGAGGGTGCGGCTTCGGTCAGCACACCCTCGATCGCGTCCCGCGCCTCCAGCATCGAAAGCTGGAACGCCATGTGGAATCCGCGGCTTTCGCGAGGCAGGGATTCCGACAGGAACAGATGGCGCGTGGCCTGGTCGTAGCGGCGCAGCGCCCCGTCCAGCGGCGCCACGGTCACGGTCAGCCCGTGTTCCCGGCGCAGGCGTTCGGCGATGGCGTGGTTCGCTTCGGACGGCGCGCCGATACCCAATGCCGCGGCCAGGGATTCGGCGGCGTCTTCCAGGGCGGGAAAATGGTTGGTGCGTTCATCGAAGAAGTCCCGCGCTTCCTCGTTCGGCAGCAGGATGCGCCGGCCGGACGGCAGGGCGATGCCGCCCGCGTCTTCTCGCGCCACGCGCCAGGCACGGTACAGCGCCAGCACGGCCCGGGCGGCATGGGGGCTGCCGGCGGCCACGGCCTCGATCTCGGCATCGGGGATCGCATCGCCGCCCAGCAGCGGATCGGTCAGGGCCTCGCGCAGCCCCGCGGCCATCTGGCGTTCCTGCGTGCCCGACAATTCCCGCAGGTCGACGCCCAGGGTTTCCGCGAGCTTGATCAGCAGGCTTGCGGTGACCGCGCGCTGATCATGCTCGATCAGGTTCAGATAGCTGGCCGAGATTCCCAGGCGGGTGGCCAGCGCCTGCTGCGACAGGGCCCGGTCGGTGCGCAGCCGGCGCACCGTGCGGCCGATCATGGCCCGCGCCATTCTTGACATCCTTTACAGAATTGCGCTCGATCCTGCGTGTTGATGATGCCAATTACCGCGCTGTCTTCGCGGGTGCAATGTGAATTATTCACGGCCTCCAGGCCGAGCGGGAAGGTGGGCGGGGCGCGCCGGCCCCGCCCGATCGGTCAATGCGCGACGCCGCGCACCGAAGCCGGCTGGCCCGGCAGCTTCATCCGGTCGACCTCGACCAGCTTTCCGTTCTGGATATGGAAGGTCTGCAGGTCCCGGTCGATGTAGTTACCGATGTAAACGTATTCGCTCTTGCCGTTGTAGGCGAGCCCCTCGGGCAGCCCGCCGAGCCGGGCGCGGCTTTTGACGGACAGCGTTCCGTCCGCGCCGACCGACATCAGCACGGCCTCTCCGGTTTTCGTGTAGTTATAGGCGCCGGGCTTCGCGCCGGTGCCGAGCAGCAGGACCGAAACCACCCATTTGCCGTTGGGGGAGATCGCGAAACCCTCCGGCCCGTTGCCTGGTGTCATGATGTTGACGACATGCGGGTGCGGTCCCTTGGCGTCGATCACGATCTGCGCGTCGCCGTTCAGGCCACCGGCGCCGGTGGTCGTGACGATCGCGTATTTGCCGTCGGGCGTGACATCCACGTTATAGGGGTTGAAGGCGGCCGGGATATCCAGCGTCTTGTCATAGGTGACCTTCTGGCCATCGATCGCCAGCACGCCGATCCGGTTGACGGTGTTCAGGCCGACGAAGGCCCGCTTGCCATCGGGGGTGATCGCGACAGCGGCGGCTTCCTGTTCCATCGGCACGTCGCCGACCAGCTTCACGACGCCGTTCTGGATCGACAGGACGGACACGCTTTTGCCGGCGCGGTTGGCGATCAATGCCAGGTCGCCCTTGCGGGAGATCGCCATGCCGGATGGCTGTTTGCCCACGGTGACGGTATCGATCTGTTTGGGCGGGTTGGCCGCCAGGTCGATGACGTACAGCTTGTCATCCGGCGCGGTCTTCCAGACGCCACCATCCTGGTTCATCACCACCGAGTTGGCGACCAGTCCCAGCTTGCCGTCGGGCGTGATCTGCAGGTTCGTGGGTGGCCCCAGCAGCGAGTTCATCAGCGGCAGCGACGCCCGGATCTTCGGTTTGGCCGGGTTGCCGATATCGACCACCACGACCGCATCCTGCCCCGGCGGGCCGTTGGCGGAACCGTCCGGTCCATAGACCACTTTCTGGTCCAGCCCGATCAGGATGTCGTTGACGCCGGCCATGGCCGGCAGGGGGACAAGACAGGTCGAGGCGAGGCTGAGCGCCAATGCGGCACTGCGTAGCATCATGGGTCGTTCCTCCTGTGTCATTGGCGATCCGGTATGGTGGCGGATCGCGATCCGTACGTAAGCAAGCGCGGCGCGGCGCCGCAAGGCGGGGGTCGAAAGTGATGTCTCGCATCGGCCGGAAACCTCGGATACAGTGACGATGCAGGAAGGTCGGCCGGTTCAACGGCTCGACGGGCTAGGGAGGATGCGCCGTCGTGCCGACACGCGCTGTCACGAAATATCCGTTGCTCCGGCTGGGTGTTCCAGCACGTCGGACGGGCTGAGCCATGTACAGCTATATCATCAGACGCGTGCTGTTCGGCCTGGTGACGATCATCGCCGTATCGATCCTGGTGTTCGTCGTGCTGCGCATCCTGCCCGGCGATCCGCTGGTGGCGATCTTCGGCACCGACGGGTTCACCAAGCTGTCGGAGGAGGAACGCGCCGGATACATGAAGGCGCTGGGCCTGAGCGACCCGCTGTATGTGCAGTATTTCGCCTGGGTCAAGGATATCCTGAGCGGACAACTCGGCCGATCCTTCTTCCGCGCCGAAAGCGTCGCCGAGATGATCGCTCGGCGTGGTCCGCTGACCGCGGAAATCGCGATCCTGTCCGTGGTCATCTCCTGGATCATCGGCATCCCGGTCGCGCTGGTCAGCGCGCTGCGGCCGAACAGTATCGCCGACAACTTCTTCCGTTTCCTGAGCATCCTTTTCCTGGCGGTGCCGGGCTTCTGGCTGGGCATGCTGGCCATCCTGGGCATGCTGTTCTGGTTCGGCTATCGCCCGCCACTGACCAATGTGCCGCTGTCGGTCGATCCGTTGACCAACCTGCAGATCGTCATCGGCCCGGCCCTGGTGCTGGGCATGGGCCAGGCGGCCTATATCGCGCGCATGGCACGGTCCGCGCTGCTGGAAGTGATCCGTGAGGACTATGTCCGCACCGCCCGCGCCAAGGGGTTGAATTCGCGCATGGTGATCGCGCTGCACGCGCTGCCGAACGCGCTGCTGCCGGTGATCACGCTGTCGGGCATTCTGCTGGGCTTCGTGCTGGCGGGGTCGATCCCGGTGGAGCGCGCCTTCGCCACCCCGGGGCTTGGCTATGCCATGTTCACCGCAGTCAGTGAGCGCGACATCTTTGTGATGCAGAACCTCGTTTTCATCTACTCCGTCGTCTTCGTGCTGCTGAACATCCTGGTCGATCTTGTGATCGCCTGGCTGGACCCGAGGATCCGCCTGTCATGAGCGCCACCTCGCCCACATCCGTTCCCGTTGCGACGGCCGCGCCGCTGCCACTGGCGCGCCGGCTTGCGAAGGGCCTGAAGAACTTCGCGCGCCGTTCGCCGCTGTCGTTCTTCTGGGGGATCATCGCGCTGCTGATCGTGATGATGGCGATCTTCGCGCCGCTGCTGGCGCCGGTCGATCCGCTGAAGGCGAATTTCCGCCTGATGGGCAAGCCGCCAAGCGAGCTGGCCTGGTTCGGCACCGACCAGATCGGACGCGATATCCTGAGCCGGGTGATCCATGGCAGCCAGTCATCGCTGATTGTTGCTTTCGCCGCCGTGCTGCTGGGTACCACGTTCGGGTGCCTGTGGGGGTTGGCCTGCGGCTTCTTCGGTGGACGCTTCGACATCGTCAGCCAGCGGATCATCGAATTCCTGCAATCCTTCCCCGATCTGATCCTGGCCATGGCGATCTCGATGGCATTGGGGGCCGGGACCGGCACGGTGATCGTCGCCATTGCGGTCACCCGCATCCCGTTCGGCGGGCGCGTGATCCGCTCGGTCGTGCTGTCGCTGAAGGAAATGGCATATGTAGAGGCGGCGCGCAGCCTGGGCGCATCCAACATGCGCCTGATGTTCCGCCACATCCTGCCGCAATGCATCGCGCCCTATCTGATCCTGGCCACCACGCATCTGGGCGTGGCCATCATCATCGAGGCCGCGCTGGGTTTCCTGGGCGTCGGCATCCCGCCGCCCACGCCGACCTGGGGCAACATGCTGGCCGACTCGCTGAACGCGGGCCTGGTGCCGCCGTGGTGGCTGGTGCTGTTTCCTGGCCTGGCGATCACGCTGACGGTGCTGGCCTTCAACCTGCTGGGCGATGGCATCCGTGACATGCTCGACCCGCGGCTGCGGGGTGCGATCGGCGGGCGGTGAAGCGCGGGACCGGCGATCACGCCGCCACGGGTCGTGCCAGCGGCAGCGTCACCCCGGTGTCATGCAGATGGCATGACACGACATGCCCAGGCGCGACTTCCCGCAGCACGGGGACATCTTCGCGGCATTTCTTCATCGCGTAGGGGCAGCGCGTATGGAAATGACAGCCAGGCGGCGGGCTGATCGGGCTGGGAACATCGCCTGTCAGGATCACCCGCTTGCGCCCGCGTACGCCCGATTTCGGCACCGGCACCGCCGACAGCAGCGCTTCCGTATACGGGTGCAGCGGCATGTCGAACAGCGTGGCCTTGTCCGTCATCTCGACGATGCGGCCCAGATACATCACCGCGACGCGATGGCTGATGTGTTCCACCACGGCCAGGTCGTGCGCGACGAACAGATAGGACAGTTGAAACTCATCCTGCAGGTCCATCAGCAGGTTGATGATCTGCGCCTGGATCGAAACGTCCAATGCCGAGACGGGTTCGTCGCCAACGATCAACTCGGGGTTCAATGCCAGGGCGCGGGCGATGGCGATACGCTGGCGCTGGCCGCCGGAAAACTCGTGCGGGTACAGATACATCTGGTCGG
>CAYZKM010000283.1:0-6529 GCA_964478525.1 uncultured Bifidobacterium sp. | reverse complement strand
GGCCAGATCATCAGCGGTGGCGGCGGCCAGCACGACATGGGCCCCTGGCTGCGCGCCGCGCGCGACAATGGCGTGCGGCTGGTCAATGTCTCGCCGGTCAAGGACGACATGCCCACCGATGTGCCCGCGGAATGGGTGCCGATCATCCCGGGCACGGACACCGCCATGATGCTCGCCATGGCCCATGTGCTGATCACCGAGGCCAGGATCGACCGCGATTTCCTCGACCGCTGCACGATCGGCTATGACCCGCTGCGCGCCTATGTGCTGGGCGAGAGCGACGGCGTGCCCAAGACACCCGCCTGGGCGCAGGCCGAGACCGGCGTGCCGGCGGACACGATCGTCCGCCTGGCGCGGGAGATCGCCGATGCCCCCACCTTCCTCGCCGCCGCCTGGTCGGTGCAGCGCGGGGAACGCGGCGAGCAGCCGTACTGGATGCTGATCGCGCTGGCGGCAATGATCGGCGCGATCGGCAAGCCCGGCCTGGGCTTCGGCTTCGGCCATGGCAGCAGCGGCGGGATGGGCTCGCCGCGGCGTGGCGTGCGGTCGGTGGGGATGTCGGCGCTGCCGAACCGCGCCGGCAGCTTCATCCCGGTGGCCCGCATCTCCGACATGCTGGAAAACCCCGGCGGGGCATACGATTTCAACGGCCGGCGCATGACCTATCCGGACACCCGCATGATCTGCTGGGCCGGCGGCAATCCGTTCCACCATCACCAGGACCTGAACCGTTTCCGCAAGGCCTGGGCGCGGGCCGAGACCATCGTGGTGGCCGAACCCTGGTGGACCCCGGCGGCGCGCAACGCCGACATCGTGCTGCCCGCCACCACGACGCTGGAGCGCAACGACATCGCCTCCTCGGGGCGGGACCGCTATGTGCTGGCGATGAAGCAGGCGGTGCCGAAGCAGGGCCTGGCGCGCGACGACTTCGCCATGCTGGCCGACATCGCCGATGCGCTGGGCGTGCGGGAGCGGTTCACCGAACAGCGCGACGAGGGCGCCTGGCTGCGTTTTCTGTATGAGCGCTGGCGGACCGACTGCGCGCGCATGGACATCCCGGCCCCCGACTTCGACACGTTCTGGGACCAGGGCCATTACGCCGTCCCGCTGCCCGACGACGATTTCGTGCCGTATCGCGACTTCGCCACCGACCCGCAGGCGCACAAGCTGAACACCGAGAGCGGGCGGATCGAGCTGACCTCGCCCACCATCGCCGGCTTCGGCTATGATGACTGCCCCGGCCATCCCAGCTTCTTCCGGCCCAACGAATACCTGCTGTCGCCGCTGGCCGCGAAATACCCGCTGCACCTGCTGTCGGCGCAGCCGGCCACGCGGCTGCACGGGCAGATGGACCATGTCGGCGTCAGCAAGGACAGCAAGATCCGCGGGCGCGAGCCGATGATCCTGCACCCCGAGGACGCCGCCCAGCGCGGCATCGCGGCCGGCGACATCGTGCGGGTGTTCAACGACCGCGGCGCGTGCCTGGCCGGCGTGACGCTGAACGCCGACATGGTGCGCGGCGTGGCGGTGCTGTCGACGGGCGCCTGGTACGATCCGCAGGACGCGCTGTGCGTCCACGGCAACGCCAACGTGCTGACGCAGGATGTCGGGACCTCGAAGCTGGGGCAGGGGCCGGTGGCGCAAAGCTGCCTGGTCGAGGTGGAGCGCTGGAACGGCGACCTGCCGCCCGTGCGCGTGCACGAGCGGCCGGTGATCGAGGCCTGATACCCGCCCCGATCAACTGCCCCGATCAACTGCCCCGATCAGCCCGCCAGCAGGTCCCCGCCCTCGGGCACCGGGACCTCGCAGGCATTCGCCACGCCGCACAGGAACGCGTAGCAATGCGCGGCGGCGGTCAGCTCGACCAGCCACGCCTCGCCGTAGCGTGCCCGCAGCGTCTCGAACTTCGCCGCGTCCACCCTGTTCGTCCGCGCCAGCTCACGGGCATAGTCGACGATCTCCCGCTCCTGCGCGGTCAGCCCCGACAGATCGCCGCGGGCGCGAATGACGTCGATCGCGCCCTCGCGCAGGCCCACGCGGCGGGCGAAGCCGACCTGGGCGGACCAGACATAGGCGGCCTCGCGCTCGCGCACCGTGGCCAGGATCGCCAGGGCGCGCAGTGGGGCCTCGACGATGCCGTGCTCGCGGAAATACTCCACCAGGTCCAGCGCCTTGTCGGCCAACGGCGGGCTGTGCAGCAGCATGCTGAACGGCCCGCGGATGCTGCCGAAGAACGCCGCCACCCTCTCGGCCGTCGCCCGATGCGCGGGCGCGACGTCGTCCGGGCCGCGGACCGGGGGGATGCGCGGGGTCACATCCCGGCGACCGGCGGATAGGCCTGGCCCCATTTGTCCTGAAACACGAATTCCGACAGCTTGCCGCGCCCGGTCGGGCCGAATTTCCCCATCGGCCAGCCGATCGGCAGGATGGCATAGGAATGCACGCCCGGCGGCAGGCCCAGCGCGGCCTCGGTCTCCTTCTCGAAGCGCAGGTGACGGGTCGTCAGGGTAGAGCCGAGACCCAGCGCGCGGGCGGCCAGCAGCATGTTCTGCACCGCCGGATAGATCGACGCGCCTTGCGAGCGGTCGGGGTTCGGCCCGTCCTCCAGGCAGGCGACGATCCACACCGGCGCTTCGTGATAATGGTCGGTCAGGTACTCGACCGCGCCGTGCTGGCGGCTGTAGCGGGCCTGGTCGATGCCCGGCGGCGGCGCGCTGGACGCATAGCGCGGGCCGATCCACTCATCGAACGCCTTCTTGTACCAGACCTGCACGGCCTTCTTGATCGCCGGGTCCTTCACCACCAGGAACCGCCATTTCTGGTTGTTCCCGCCATTCGCCGCCCCGGTCCCGGCATACAGGATCCTGGCGATCAGCTCGTCCGGCACCGGATCGGTCTTCAGCCGCCGCATCGACCGCGTGGTGCCCATGATCTCGAAGACGTCGTTGTTGTCAGCCATCGTCTGTTCTCCCCATTCTCGCACCAGGTTCAGCGGCGCGCCCCGCCGGCCCCACCGGACCCCGAGCGCCCGCCATCGACCACGACATGCGTGCCGGTCACGTTGCCGGACAGATCCGAGCACAGATACATGACCGCGCCCGCCACTTCCTCGGGCAGGGTATAGCGCCCCGACGGCGCGCTGGCCGCGTAGGCGCGATGGATCGCCTCGGGGTCGTCCGGACTCCGCTGCGCTTCCAGCGACCGCATCATCCGCGTCTCGACCGGGCCCGGGCAGACCGCGTTCACCCGGATGCCCATGCCGGCGACATCCGCCGACGCGACCTTGGTCATGCCCAGCACCGCGTGCTTGGACGCGACATAGGCCGACATGCCCGGCCCGCCGAACAGCCCCGCGACCGAGGCGGTGTTGCAGATCGCCCCGCCACCCTGCGCCAGCATCGGCGGGATCACATGCTTCATGCCCAGGAACACGCCCTTCAGGTTCACCGCGATGACCTTGTCGAACATCCCCTCGTCGTATTCGTGGGTGGGCGTCACCGTCCCCTCGATGCCCGCATTGTTGAAGAAACAGTCGATCCGGCCATAGGTCTCCAGCGTCTTGCGCACGTATTCCTGCACCGAGGCCGACTGGGTGACGTCGGCCTTCACGAACGCCACCGTCCCGCCGCGCTGCGTGACGATGTCGCATGTCGCCTGGGCGGCGCCCGCGTCGGCATCCACCACCATCACCTTCGCGCCCCGCAGCGCAAAGCCCAGCGCGGTCGCTCGGCCGATGCCGCCCCCGCCGCCGGTGATCAGGGCTACCTTGCCGGTGAAATCCATCGCTGTGTTTCCTTCCTGTATCCGGCCCTTGCCAATCGCGCCACGAGCCTGTCGGACCACAGGTTATGCCCCCCGTTCAGGCGACGCCAGAGCAGGGACGAGCCGTGTCGTTCCAAGGAAGACTATTGTAACGCTTCAGGTCCAATCCTGCCGGATGCTGTCCAAACCGGAACAATATTCGGATTCCATTTGCGACCGCGTAGAGGATCGTCGATGATGCACACCGGGTCGGCCCCGGCGATCGCGCGCCAGGCAGGTCGGTCCGCGCACACATGAAAGCATTCCCGCGCCGCCTATGGCCGCTGAATCCGAGATGCATTCTGGGGGGCCGGCAGGCACTTTCCCGAACCGGGAAAGTGCCCGGTGCGCGCTGCCGCCGGACGGCGGGTCATGAGCGACCCTGTCTCCGCCAGGCGCCGCCGGATCTGGCTGTCGCTCGTGCTGGTGCTGGTCATCGCCCTGGCCCTGGAATGGGGCGGTCTCGTGGCCGTGAACCGGATGATGTCGGCGCGCATCGGGGACGAATTGCAAACCATGCGCGACGAGGTGACCGTCGCCGCGAGGATCCTGCAAGAGAGCTTCGTCCGCGTGCAGGCGCAGGCCGCGGCGCTGCACGGGCTGGCGCGCCTGGTCAGCGAGGGGCGGCGCACCGGCGACGCGGCGATGGCCGACCGGGCGTTCCGCGAAGCGATCACATGGCGCGACCGCGCGGCGGCGGACGTCTTCCAGGTCGCCGCCATCGCCGCTGACGGCTATCTGGACTGGACCACCCTCGATCCGCCGCCGGGCCGGGTGTATCTCGGCGATCGGGAGCATTTCTCGCGCATCGCCAGCGGCGAACGCCGGACATTCGTCAGCGAGACGCTGCAAGGGCGGGTGTCCGGCCGCGCGACGATGCAGTTCACCGAGGCGATGGCCAGGTCCGACGGCGCGTTCGACGGCGTGACCGTCGTCTCGATGGACCCCAGGCTGCTGTGGCGCCCGCCGGACATTCCGGGGATGAACCCGGCGGATGTGCTGACGGTGCTGCGCCGCGACGGCACCATCCTGGCGCGCAACCCCGCACTGGCGCAGCCGGCGGTCCTGCCCATCAGCGGGGCGGCGGCGCGTATCGCGCCGGGCGAAACGGGCGACGCCGTCGAAGCGACCAGCCCGATCGACGGGCGCAGGCGGATCGTCGCCTTCCGCTCGGTGCCCGGCTCGGACCTGATCGTGATGGCCGGCCTGGACATGCGGTCCCGCCTGGACCGCCTGGCGCCGGAAATCGACAGGATCAGGCTGGGGGCGGCCTTCACGATGGCCCTGATCGCCGTGCTGGCCCTGGGATCGGGCCTGATGCTGCACTGGCGGCGCCGGATCACGACCGCGGACGAACAATCGCGCGTGCTGCGCGAAAGCGAGGCCATGTTCCGCCAGATGGCGGAAAGCCTGCCCGACCTGGTCCGGCTGCAGGACGCCGACGGCAATGTCATCTACGCCAGCCCGGCATCGCGGGAGATCATCGGGGTGGAGCCCGAGGCCCTGCTGGGCCGGTTGACGGGCATCTATGTCCATCCCGACGACATGCACCTGCTGGCCACCCGCACGATGAAAAATGTCGTGCCGGGCACGCAGGGCTTCAGCGAGGTGCGGCTGGTCCGCCCCGATGGCCGCATCGTCTGGGTCCGGACCAATGTCCGCGTCATCGCCTCCGACCCGACCGACAGGCGGACCATCCGCATCGTCAGCGTCACCCGCGACGTTACCCGCCAGCGCGCGCAGCAGGCCGCCCTGCGCCATGCGACCGAGGAGGTGGACGCCGCGCTGCGTGCCACGTCCAGCGCGCTGTTCCGTGTCCGGCTGGAACCCGACGGGCAGTTGCGGCTGCAGTTCGCCTCGGACAGCCTCGTCGACGTGATCGGCTTCACCCCGCAGGAGGCGATGGACGCGCCCGAGGTCCTTGCCAGCCGTCGCGACCCGGCCTTCCGCGCGGTGATGGAGGCCTATTTCAACGACCTGATGACCGCCGGCACCTCGATGGCGAAATACCGGTTCCAGCACAAGGATGGCCGCTGGCTGTGGCTCTCGATCTGGGCCAATCGCACGGCGGACACCGACTATCCCACCGCCGTCGGCCTGCTGACCGACATCACCCGCCAGCAGCAGGCCGAGATGGACCTGACCCAGACCAGCAAGCTGGCGACCCTGGG
The DNA here is from genome assembly GCA_964478525.1 of uncultured Bifidobacterium sp. Taxonomy (GTDB): domain Bacteria; phylum Pseudomonadota; class Alphaproteobacteria; order Acetobacterales; family Acetobacteraceae; genus Rhodopila. The sequence goes on along the minus strand of CAYZKM010000283.1, from coordinate 557 downwards.
GCAAATGAGCACCTCCATCGCGCACGAGTTGAACCAGCCGCTGGCCGTGATCGGCATGACCGCCGACGGGGTGATCGAGATGCTGAAGCACGACACCCTGGTCCCCGCCGTGCTGGCCGAACGGATGGAGCGGATCGCGGGCCAGGTGCAGCGGGCGGCCTCGATCGTGCGGCACATGCGGATGTTCGGCCGCAAGCCCCATGGCGCCCCCGCGATCGTCCCGGTGGCACGCGCCATCGAGGGCGCCCTGGCGATCGTCGCGCCGCAATCACAGCGGGAAGCGGTGCGGATCACCGCCGACATCGCCCCCGACCTGCCGCCGGTCCGCGGCCATCTGGTGCTGATCGAGCAGGTCCTGGTCAACCTGATCGACAACGCCCTCCACGCCATCATGGTGCACGACCCGCCCATCCCGTCCGCTCGGCGTCGGATCGAGGTGGCGGCCATGCCCGATCCGATCGGCCTGGCGATCACGGTCACCGACCATGCCGGCGGCATCGCCGAGGATGCCATCCAGCGCGTGTTCGAGCCGTTCTTCACGACCAACCCGCTGGGCA
>CAYZKM010000282.1:0-6529 GCA_964478525.1 uncultured Bifidobacterium sp. | reverse complement strand
CTGGACGGCGACGCCGTGATCATCGCCAAGGGCGAGCACGCCGAGAACGGGCAGATCGTGGTGGCGCTGATCGATGAGACGGAGGTGACGCTGAAGCGCCTGCGCCGGCGCGGCAACTCAATCGCGCTGGAACCCTGCAATGCGCGCCACGAGACCCGGATCTTTCCGTCAGACCGCGTCCGCGTGCAGGGGCTGCTGGTCGCGCTGCTGCGCCGCTACTGACGCGGGGCTGACGCCGGCCCCCCCCTGGGCGGGGCCGGCGCGCGCCTTGCGTCAATCGAACAGCGCGAGGTCGATCACATCCCCCATCCGGTTCAACCCGATATCGCCGGGATGCAGATGGTCGCCGCAATCATAGACCGGCAGCATCCGCGCGGGATGGGTGGGATCGCGCAGCTCCGCGTCGAAATCGATCACCGCGTCGAACGCGCCAGCATGGCGGATCCAGGCGTTCACCGCTTGTCGCTTCGCCTCTCCCTCGGGCGTATAGGCGCCGCGCAGGAAGGTCTCGTTCTCGAACGGCGTCAGCGTCCCGCCGAAGATCCTGATCCCCCGCGCCTGTGCCCGCATCGCCATCTGCGCCAGCCCCGCGATCATGCCGTCGGCCGTCACCACCTCGGATGCCAGGCCACGGCGGTTGCGGATATCGTTGATCCCCAGCACCACGATCGCATGGGTCACGCCGGGCTGGGCCAGCACGTCCCGGTCGAACCGGCGCAGGCCGCTGTCACCACGGATGTCATGCAATATCCGGTTCCCGCCCAGCCCCTGGTTCATCACCGCCATCGCCCGCCCGGTGGTGCGCGACACCAGCCGGCGCGCCAGCTGGTCGGGCCAGCGGCAGAACGCGTCGTGGGTGGAGATGTTGCCGTCGGTGATCGAATCGCCATACGCAACGATCCCGCCGGTCCCCGCGGGGGCGACGACATCGATCCCGCTCAGGAAATACCAGTCATCGGTGATCCGCCCGGCCGGCATCCAGGTATCGCCCGTGAAATCCCCGGGCGGAGACAGATAGTTCGTCTGCCGGGCATAGCGGCCGGTGACCCCGAAGCTGACCGGCAGGTCGTCGGGGATATAGAGGCTGACGGCCAGATCGGCCAATGGCGCGACCGTCAGCGACACCGGGTCGGAGATCAGGAAGCTGCCCACCGGCACCACCGCCTCGGGCGATCCGTTGAAGGTCAGCACACGATCGGTGTCCGGCACGATCCGCGTCCCGGCGGCGCGCAGGGCGACATGGGCCGCACCGATGCGCAGCCGGTCGGTGCCGTGGGCGTTGGAAATCCGCACGCGGATCGTGTCGCCGCCCAGGCTGATGCGCGGGAACATGCGGATCGTCGGGCTTGCCAGCGCCACGCCATCGGCCGGTGCGGGCGACGCGGTCCAGGTGCCGACCCAGTGGCGGGTGTCGTGCATCGTCGTTTCCTCCTGTGTTGGATCAGCCGATCGGCGGGCCGACATAGGCCGAGACCGGCCGGATCATCCGCCCCGTGCGGGACTGTTCCAGCGCATGGGCGATCCAGCCGGCGCTGCGTCCGACGGCGAACACCGCCGTGAAGCCCTGGCGCGGGATGCCCACCGCATCCAGCAGCAGCGCGGCCATGATCTCGACATTCGGCGGCAGCCGCCGCCCGGGCTTCACCCGCTGGATCGCCACCGCCACCGCCTGCTCCAGCCGCCGCGCGAAGGCCAGGCGCCCGGCCATCGGGCCCATGCGGTTCAGCGCCTGGCGCATCGCCTCGGCGCGCGGGTCGTTGCCCTGGAACACGCGATGGCCGAAGCCCATCAGCCGTTCGCCGCCGCGCAGGCGCGCTTCCAGCCAGGCCTCCAGGTCGGGCTCGCGTTCGGCCGCGTCGATCATGTCCAGCGTCGGTCCGGGCGCACCGCCGTGCAGCGGGCCGGTGAAGGCGCACCAGGCGGCCAGCACGGCCGCCGCCAGCGAGGCGCGGGTCGACGCCACGACACGCCCGGTGAACGCCGACGCGCTGAGCCCGCTTTCCCCCATCACCGTGAAATACGTGTCCAGCGCCGCCACCATCTCGGGCGCCGGCGGCGCATCATGCAGCATCCGCAGCAGATCGCCCGCGGTGGACAGCGACGGGTCGGGCGCCACGAGACCCTGCCGGCGTGCGGCGCGCAGCAGCGCCGGCACCGCCACCGTCAGCGTGGCCAGCAGATCGTCGGCGGTGGCGGTGTCGGGCTGTGCGGCCAGGGCCAGGCGCATGCCCTCGGCCAGCGGGCGGTCCTCGGCCAGCGCCATCCAGCGCCCCAGGCCGGCGAAGGCGGTTTCGCGGGCGGCACCGAAGCGGGCGCGCATCCCCCGACTGGTCAGCCCATCCCCGGCGAAACCGTCCCACAGCAGGGCGATCATGCCCTCGAACCCATGGCGGGCGACCAGGTCGGGCAGGTCGTGGCCCCGCACCCACACCATGCCGTTGGTCTGATCGGTGTGGCTCAGGATCGTCTCGGCCGCGACGACGCCTTCCAGTCCGCTGCTCATGCCGTGTGCTTCCTCCGGTTTCGCCGCCAGCATGACCGGTCGTGCCGGCGCTGTCAGCAGCGACTGGCTGCTTGATCCCGGGCGCGGCGGCTGCGACAACGCCGCCGACAGCGGGAGATGGCCGTGAAGACCACCAGGGACATGACCACCAGGGACATGACAGAGGGCCAGCGCGCCTACGAGGCCAAGCGCGCCGCCAAGGCGGGCATGAGCCTGGAGAAATGGCTCGCCGCCAAGGAGCGCGACCGCGAGATCGAGGCGCGGGAGCGTGAGAAGGCCGCCGAACCGCCCAAGCCCACCAAGCCGCCCGGCCTCTTCGCCCGCCTGCTGGAGCGTGCGCAGCGCCCACTCGGCTCCTGACCCGCCGATGGCGCATCGGGCGGTCCTGGCCGCCCATGGCGATTGGAGCATCGATCCCCGCAAGCGCTGGGTCACCGTCGCCCATCGCGACGGGGCCGGCTGGCGGATGCCGCCGCCGCACCCGGTCGGCGATGTCGGCACGTTCCTGGACCGGCTGACGGCCGAGGCCGGCGGCGGGCCGGTCGCGCTGGGTGTGGACCTGCCGGTCGGGGTGCCCCGGCTGTATGCCGCACAGCGGCCCGAGGCCGGTTTCCGCGCCTTCCTGGCCGCGGCCGGCACCTGGGCGGAGTTCTTCCATCCCTGTGCGGTGCTGGAGCAGGTCTGTCCCACCCGCCCGTTCTATCCCGCGCGCGGGATCAAGGGCATGACGCGCGCCGCCCATGCCGCCGCGCTGGGCCTGCCGGCGGCGGGTGCGTCGCTGTCGCGCCTGTGCGACCGCGCCACCGCCGAGCGGCCGGCGGGGGCTCCGGTATTCTGGACATTGGGGGCGAACCAGAGCGGCAAGGCCGCCATCGCAGCCTGGCGCGACCTGCTGCTGCCCGCCCTGCCCCGCCCCGACCGCCTGGCGCTGTGGCCGTTCGACGGGCCGTTCCTGGCATTGCTGGCGCCCGGCCGCGTCGCCTTGGCCGAGACCTACCCGGCCGAGGCGCTGCGCCATCTGCGCATCCGCCTGGCCGGCAGCAAGCGCCGCCAATCCGACCGCGCCGCCGTCGCCCCCGCGCTGCTGTCCGCCATGGCCGGGCTGGCCGTGCGGCCCGACGGCGCCATGCGGGCGGCGGTCGCCGACGGCTTCGGCGCGGATGCGGCGGGCGAGGACCGGTTCGACTCGACCCTGGGCGTGCTGTGCGTGATCAATGTGCTGGCCGGGCACCGGCCCGACACCGCCCCGCCCGATCCCTGGCTGCACCGGTGGGAGGGCTGGGTGCTGGGCCAGACTGCCATGCCGGCCTGCACCGGCCCCGGCGACCGATGACATTTTCATTACGAAATCATTAATGAATGCCAATCCAACCGCGCCTGAACCCGCGGTATTGGCGGGTTTCGGCCGGCGGATGGCATGGCTGCCAGAACAGATGGAATTCTTGTTGATCTGTATCAATGGCACGCCCGGCCCGACTTGTTCATGCTGCCGACAGCATTGAACCGGATTATATTTGACGAGGATACTCGAATGGGCAAACTGTCGAGCGTAACGCGCGGGAACGGAAAGACTGACCCGTCGCCGCGCCGTCTGATCGGCCGTGTGCTGTGCGACGCCGCCAGCGGCGGAACGCCCCGCGCGGGTTCGTGCGCCGGCCACCCGTCCGGCCCGATCGGGTTTCCATCCGTGCCCGTGCAGATCCTGGAAGACGAGACCGCCTATCGCCTGACCGCCGACCTGGACGGCCTGCACCGGGACGATATCGAGGTGGTCTCGGACGATGGCGTGGTGACGATCATCGGGACGCGCACGCTGCGCCGAGCAGAGGGCGGCCGGGGGCCGGCGCTGGCGGACCCTGTCATCGAACAGTTCGAGCACCGGTTCAACCTGCCCGACGGCATCGACCTGGCCGGGATCACGGCCGAACTGGTGAACGGCATCCTGACCGTCACGCTGCCGAAATCCCCGGCCTCCCCGCATCCGGTTTCCCGCGCCCGCCCGGCTGTCTGAACGCCTCCTGGCCGGGCCTTTGTCAGATGCCCCAAGCGCGGGGCATCATCGCCGGCGCAACCGAGGAAGCGGACGAAACGACCCATGTTGACCCTGCGCAAGACGAAGCCCGGCTTCGGGCTGGACCTGTTCGACAACACCGAGGCGCCGGCGCCCGAGGCCGGGCAGGTGACGGTGCGGGTGGAGAATGCCGGCATCTGCGGCTCGGACGTGCATGCCTATGAATGGACCGACGGCTACGGGTTCATGGTGCCGCATCTGCCGGTGACGATGGGCCATGAATTCGCCGGCCGCGTGGTGGCCGCCGGGCCGGGCGCGCGCCTGGCCGAGGGCACCGCGGTGACGGTGATGCCCGGCGTGACCTGCGAATCCTGCGCCAATTGCAGGCGGGGCGACCAGCGGAACTGCCTGGCCCGCCAGTCGATCGGCCTGACGCTGCCGGGCGGGTTCGCTCGCCATGTCACGGTGCCCGACGGGAACTGCATCCCCTTGCCCGTGAACGTCGACACCGAGCTGGGCGCGCTGACGGAACCGCTGGGCGTGGGGTGCGAGGCGGTGCTGACCGGCGAGGTCGGCCTGGGCGATACCGTCGTGGTGATGGGACCAGGCACGATCGGCCAGGCCATCGCGATCTTCGCCCGCGCGGCCGGGGCCGGGCGGGTGCTGATCGTCGGGTGGGCGGATGGGCCGCGTTTCGACGTGATGCGCGCGCTGGGCTTCCACGACATCATCGATGTCGCCGAGGGCCCGCTGGAGGAGCAGGTGCTGGCGGCCACCGGTGGGCGCAAGGCGGATGTGGTGCTGGAGGCGACCGGCTATCCGCCCGCCATCAATGACGGGCTGGGCGTGTTGCGGACCAGCGGCGTGCTGGTCGTGGCCGGCATCCATCCCGGCCCGGTCAGCCTGCATCTGACGAACTTCGTCCGTGCTCGGCATCAGCTGCGCGCGACCCATGGCTGCGCGCGCCCGACCTGGGACACGGTGCTGACGATGCAGGCCCGTGATCCCGAGAGCTTCCGTCCGATGATCACGCATCGGATGCCGCTGGATCGCGGGCTGGAAGGGTTCGAGCTGTCACGCCAGCGGGCGGCGTCGAAGGTGATGCTGCGGCCGTGACTGCAACGGGGGCCGAATGCAACGGGGGGCTTGGGGCCCCCCGCTCCATCGCTTCCGGATCAGGCCGGTTCTACTTGCCCAGATCATCCGCGAAGATGTCGCGGTCCTTGGTTTCCGGCACGAACAGCAGGCCGATCACCACGGTGGCGGCGGCGATCACGATCGGATACCACAGCCCGAAATACGGGCTGCCCGACTGGGCGTTCATGGCGAAGACGGTCGCCGGCAGCAGCCCGCCGAACCAGCCATTGCCGATGTGATACGGCAAGGACATGGATGTGTAGCGGATCCGGGTCGGGAACAGCTCGACCAGGGCGGCGGCGATCGGGCCGTAGACCATGGTCACCAGGATCACCAGCACCGTCAGGATCAGCACCAGCCCGCCGGTCTGGACGCGGAACACGTCGAACGGGTTCGACAGCTTCGCAACCGAGGGGTTGGCCGCCGGCGGATAGCCCGCGGCGGTCAGCGCATCGTTGATCTCCTTCGTCAGGGCCGCCGTCTTGGCCGCACCCTGCGCCCCCGCGGCGATCGCGTCGAAGCCGGTCACCGTGGTGTTGCCGATCTTGACGCTGGCGATGGTGCCCGCCGGTGCCGCGACGGTGGAGTACTGGACCGAGGCGCGCGAGAGCGCCCCCTTCACGATGTCGCAGCTTGTCGTGAACTTCGACGTCCCGGTCGGGTTGAACTGGAACGAGCAATCATTGGGATCGGCCGTGACGACCACCGACACCGTGTCGTGCGCCGCGGTCAGCGCCGGGTTCGCGAGCTTCGCCATCTGGTGGAAGATCGGGAAATAGATGATGGCCGCGATCGCGCAGCCGCCCAGGATGATGGGCTTGCGGCCGATCTTGTCCGACAGCCAGCCAAACACGACGAACCCGCCAGTGCCCAGCACC
>CAYZKM010000281.1:0-6538 GCA_964478525.1 uncultured Bifidobacterium sp. | reverse complement strand
GCCTTGAATCACATCTTCAGGCCGCGCCGGAAGCGCTAGTGTCCACAGGACCTAGAGGGGCAGGTTGCAAAATCAGCCCCCATTGCAATTTTTGCGAAGTGAGCCATCATACCGACACCAGACTGAAATTGGGGGGGGAACAATGCGCCTTCGAGGATTGGTATTTGCAGGGAGCCTTCTGCTCGGTGCTTGTGACCACTACGCGGTATTGTCTACAAATGGGCCGACAACCTCCGTTCCTCCCGGAGGACAGAGGGCCTACGACACGGTTGTTGGACCTAACGACTTGTACACAGTGATGTGGGCAGAGGTAACTCCGCCTCAGGGAACGATACCACCATGTGCTGACGACATATACAGCGCGATGGTGCGGTCTCGGCAACGTATAATAACTGTCACTGCGAATGTGACAAAGGACTTATCACTTCCACTTTATTCGGCCAGTCAAGACGGATCACAAAAATGCTCGATTACATATAGCCAGATTTACCTTACACCTCGGCAGTTAGTCGACTCATCTCTTCCTCTAACGATAACGATGTCATCAACAATCGACGATACAGGCAATGAGAGATTTACCGAATACTTGAAAGCTGGTACTGCCTTTGCTTCGCTGCTATCCCCAATCAGCCCCCAAGTTGGCGCCGTGACTGCAGCGATGAGTACGGCTCTAAATTCGCAAGAAGCAAAGACGCTGAGCGGTCTCTCGAATTCATTCATGAAAAGCGCTGTGGCGATCGAGGGGCCGCCGCTCGTCTCGTTCTCGCCCCCGATCGACGGCAACTGGAACAAGACTGAAATCCAGCGGCCGCTGGTATTGCGGAGGTTAGACTACGGCAACAAGCCTTATAATGAGCCAGACACTCCACTAGGCAGTGTGACCGTAACTGTGTTGCGGACAGCGACTGTAATTGGTCGTGATCCAATTACAGATGGCAAGCCTCTCGGTTCTTTGCCGTCGTACGACAATGTAAACCAGTACGTGACAGTGCTTTTTACTTTTAGTCCCGGAGTACGTGGGGCCATTGCAGTCCAGGCGAATTTATACAATCTGCTAAATGATAAGGCGAGGGTTGCGGATACCTTGAAATCGCTTACAGCCTCATCAGACGAAGGGCAGGTTGACTTGGCATGCGGCAACGTGCGGAAGGCAATAGCCGATCTTGGGGCGCTCAACCGCATCGATGCGGCTGTGTACCTCTGGTACATTTACTCGTTGTCTCCGTATGCAAGAACTAAGGAGACTGCACAGAGCTTAGACTCATCCGCTTGCCTGACCGTCGAGGAGGTTACGCTCGTCCGGGCGTTGCACCTTGAGAAATGGCTGCGATCGCGACCACCTACCGCTTGATGGTTTGGAACGGGCGAGGTGCACGATGTGGCACCTCGTACGCCGTCTTCTTATCGCATCCGGCGAGGGGTCACGGATTGTTAGCCTGCATTTCTCACAGCGCCGCGGATAGGTGCGCGTTCCGACGATCGGACGCCGGTGCACGTGTGGGACTGCCAGCGCTGGCGGCGCACGTGCCTGACGGTGCCTGTTGCGGCCAGGCTGCGCCGTCGCCGCACGCTGTGTGCAGCGTTGGCATGGAAGCTGTGATCTGTGCGCTGTCTGGTTGGTGCCGGCTCAGGCGGTGGTTGCTCGCAGCGCCGCGTGGGCGAACTCCTCCCGCCAGGGAAAGCCCGTCGCCATGGCGAACACCACGCGACGGACGCTGACCCGCACCAGCGCGCCGATTTTCAGCAGTTTCAGCCGGATGGTGCCGCAACTGGCCTGCGCGAGCCGTGTCCCCGCCAGGCCGATCCGGCGCAGCGCGGCGATCATCACATAGGCGAAACTCGCGAACCACAGCCGCAACTGATTGGCCCGCATGCTCGCCGCCGAGGTCCGATCGGCGAACAGATCGAGCTGGCATTCCTTGATCCGGTTCTCCATCTCACCGCGCGCGCAATAGACATCCTCATACAACCGCCGAGCCTCGGTCGTTTCGGCCGGCAACGAGGTGACGACAAAGCGAGGGTTCGCCTTGCCGTTCGTCCATTCCGCCTTGGCCACGACCCGGCGGGTGCGGCTCCAGCTCTTGCGGGTCTTCCAGGTCAGGTCCTTGAACCGGCGCGCGGGCCTGCCGCTCGCCTCGGCTTCGGCCTGGGCGTCGCGCATCTCGGCGCCGATCGTCCGCGCCAGCCGCTGGTTGCGGGCCAGGCCGAGGACATAGCCCACGGCGTTTGCCTCCGCCCACGCCATCAGCGCCTCGCGGCAGAAGCCGCTGTCGGCGCGCAGGATGATCCGCGTCGTGGACCAGCGGGTCCGGATGCGGGCGACGATGCGCGCCACTTCTTCAAGGGCACCGGCGGCGGCATCGATGTTGGCCGGGCGCAGCTTCGCCACCAATAGGTGCCGGCCGCAGAAGATGTAGAGCGGCAGGTAACAGTAGCTGTCGTAATAGCCGTGGAAGAACCTGCCTTCCTGGTTGCCATGCAAGGGATCATCGGTGGCATCGAGGTCGAGGATGATCTCCGCGGGTGGTTCGTCGTGGGCGTCGAGGAAGAGGTCGACGAACAGGTTTTCGATGGCCGCGTTGTCGGCGGCGATCTTCGCATAGCGCGTCGGTTCGGACTTGCCGTGTTCTAGGCGGTTGAGCGTGCTCTTGGCGGCCGCCGGCGCGCAATTGGGGCGGGTGGCGGTGAGCTTGCCGGCCAGCACGGCCATGATCGGGTCGTGACGCAGGTGGTCGTGGTCGTTGAGGTCCTCGTAGCCCATCGCGATGGCGGTGATGCGCTGGGTCAGCAGGGTTGCAAGGCTGTGTTCGATCAGGTCGGGATCGCGATGATCCTTGAAACAGGCGGCGAGTCAGGCCGAGGACCGTGTCGGTGGCGCCCAGCAGCAACGCGCCGGCATCGGAGGTGATGGCGCCACCGTCGAAATTGGCGATCACCTTGTGGCCTTGGACAGGTGCAAAGTCGAACAGGGTTGGGATACAGTGTGTGGGCATCGGGGCATTCCCCCGCGGACGGTTAAGTCTTTGTCGCAGAAGAACTTTCGTCGATCCGGGGCCCCGATGCACCTGTTATCCGTGAGAAATCCGGGCTAACCGGATAGGGACATTGCGTTGACACACCGCTGGTTCAGGAGGGCCGGTCCATCAGCGAAGTTGCCCGGACGTTCAACATCCATCCGGCTACCATCCATCGCTGTCTTAATGCGGCTCAGGCCCCTTAACACGCCTTATGACAGTACGCCGTACCGCTCATGCGCCCAGGCCGAATGGGAGCGCTTCGGCGACCGACTTCCGCCGATTTCGCCCCGAAGGAGACCTTGCAGCCGATGGGCGGCCCAGGCGTACCGCCCCATCTGCAACGCCTTCGACCGGCCGTGCCGGCTCAGACCGGGTAGCGCAGGATCGCGGCAAGCGTGCCACCGCCCGGGATCTCTCCGGAAGCAGCCGCCACCACGCGCCCGCCCGCGGCCAAGGTGCGGCGCGCAACCTCGTCGGTGATGCTGGCCGCAGTCCGATCTCCCTCGGATGCCTGGGTCACGACGGCGCCCGCCTCGTCGACCGTCCCCGGCACCGCCGCATCCAGGTCGATCAGCAGCGTGTCGACCGCGCCGATGGTCGCCGCGCGAGCGGCCTGCGCCAGATCGGATGTCGCGCGGCCCCGTCCGGCATGCTGCGCAAAGAGCTCGCGCAGCGCCTGCAGCGCGGCTGCGCGCAGTCCCTCGAGCACCGGTTGCGCCGCGGCGGCGAGCGCAGACTCGGTGAGGTCATCCGGGCTGCCCGCGATGCCCTCGGCAGCCAGGTGCGGATAGGTGCAGATGCCGCGGAAGACCGACGACAGCGGCTCTGCCGCGGCGAGCACCAGCGGCACCTCCAGCCCCGCCAGCACCGGCCGCAGCGCGCGATCCACCGCGCGGGCGTAGTGCGACAGCAGCGCGTGCTCGCTGGTGGCGAGCCCGCTCGCCATGTCGCCCTTGCGCGCGATGTGGCTGGCGCGGCCGGCGGCATCCGCCATGCCACGCGGCAGGTCCGGCACCGCGACCTTCTCGGCCGGCATGCCGGCGGTCACCTCGACCAGCCGCACCGCGCCCATGCCGATCGCCAGCACCATGGCCTCCCGCGGATGCGCGATCGCCTGCAGCAGCGGCGTCAGGCGGAAGCGGTCGGCGACCTGGACCCGCGGTTCGACCGTCTGCGGCAGCCGCCAGGCTCGCGCACCCATCGGTGTCGCGCAGATCGCCAGGCCATGCGCCTGGTGCGCCCAGAATTCGTCGTCCTCGATCAGCGCCTGCAGCGGCGCCTCGACCGCGCGCGCGACGCGGACATCCGCGCCGGCAGCGCCGATGGCGGCGATCGCCTCGCGCACCAGGTTGCGCAGCGCGATGCGGTCGGCCTGCACGTCCTGCGTCAGCGGGGTCGTCGGCAGCGCGATCGACACCGCGGGCCAGGCATGGTGGTCGCCCAGCGCCTGGATCTCGGCGCGGGTGGGCAGGTCGATGTGCAGCATGGTCTTCTCCTGATGATGGGTGAGGGGCGCGGCTCAGCCGTCGAGCACGTCGTCCTCGGGCTTGCGCTGCGCGCGGTGGCGGTCGATCCAGGCGGTGACAGGGCGGCGCAGCAGGTTCGCGGCGAGCACGAGCGCGGTGACGGGCAGGGCGGGTACCAGCTCGCGCGTCCCGACCAGCAGGCCGATGATCGCGACGCACCAGATCGTGCCGGCCTCGCCCAGGCCGGTCGCGACCGCACCGAAGGCTGCCCCACTGCACCTCCGGTCCCGCGCAGGCGCAGTTCCTGCCCGGCGACATCCTGGTCGCTGGTCGAGACCCGCGCGTAGCCCAAGACATCGCCCATGGTGTCCCCGAACCGTCCGATTCCTGGACGGCCCGCGCGCCACAGCGCCGCACCGGCCGAACCCGTCCACAGACTACGTCTTCCAAATCCGTTGCGTCCACGATCATCGTGGGCGTTTCCGGGACGGAGACGGGCCGTGGCGCGACGAGATCTGCTGACCGAGGAGGAGCGCCCGGCGTTGTTCGGCATCCCGGACGGCCTGGTCCGGCGGTTCACCCTGTCGCGCCCCGGGGCGGTGCCAGCCGGCTCGGCTACGCCGTGCAGCTTGCCCTGCTGCGCCACCCGGGTACGACGCTCGCCAACCTCGACCAGCCGGTTGAGGCCCTGGTGGCCTGGATGGCACAGCGGCCGGAGATCCCGCCGGAGGCCTTCGCCCGCTTCGCGCGCCGGCTGAAACGCGGCGCGCTAGCTGTCGAAGCTACGAAGGTTGTTCATCCGGGGCGTTGGGATGAAGCTGTGGCTACCACACACATCAACCCCACACCCGGGAGCCCCGAATGAACATCCACAAGAATGCGCGCCTCACCCCGCAAGGTCGAGCCTTGCTGGTGCACCGTGTCCGCTCCGATGGGTGGCAGGTGGGAGATGCGGCAGCGGCGGGCGGGATCTCCCTTCGACAAGCGTTTCGTTGGCTGGCACGGCATCGGGCGGGCGGCGAACCTGCCCTCCAGGACCGCAGTTCGGCGCCCGCCCGATGCCGCCGCACCGACGCCGACACCCTGGCTGCGATCGAGCGCCTGCGCCGCCAGCGGCGCACCGGTCCGCACATCGCGCGTGAGCTCGGTCTGCCACGATCCACCGTCGGCGCGGTGTTGCGTCGCGTCATGTTGGTCTTGATTGAGCTTTCATCGATGAAGACCAGCTTCGACGGGGTCAAGCTGGGCTGCTGCTCGCGCCATTCGGTGCGGGCCTTGGCAACATCCGCACGCGCTTGCTCGGCCGCGTGCGGGGACTTTTTTTGAACGTCAGATCAAGCGCGGCCAGTGTCTTCGCCATCAGCCCGGTGCTGGCCGAAACCTTGTGCGTCTCCAGCAGCCAGGCGCGCAATTCCACGATTGTCGCATCCGGATGGCGGCCCACCTGCGCCTCAATCGCCGGCAGCAGACTGCTCAACTTGGGCACCACGTGGCAGCGTTGCGCCCGTGCCTGTGTCTGCCCGGTCAGCCTGCGCCGCGATAGGACCTTCGAGACATAGGAGACGCTGACACGCAAGCGGACTGCTGATGCTGCGCGCGATCGAGCAACGCACAGCCCTGGCCACGCGGCTGGCCGACTGCATTGTCGATCCGCGCGCACCGGAGCGCATCGTGCACGGGCTGGATGAAATCATCCGCTTCCGCATGCTGATGATCGCCGCCGGTTACGAAGACGGCAACGACGCCGACAGCCTGCGGGCCGACCCGCTATTCAAGCTGGCCATGGACCGGCTGCCGGAACACACCGATCTGTGCTCGCAATCCACCGTCTCGCGCACCGAGAACCTGGCGGACCGGCATGCCCTGCTGCGCATGGGCCGCGCCATGGCCGACCATTACTGCCAGAGCTTCCGCCAGGTGCCGCGTCGGATCGTGCTCGATATCGATGACACCTTCGACGCCGTGCATGGCGGACAGCAGCTTCGCCTGTTCAATGCCTATTATACCAACAGACCTAGACAGTGACCGTTGCCCATTCGGCGGCCCCGATGGAGC